>DAIO01000168.1:22820-34301 GCA_002498745.1 Methanosaeta sp. UBA533
GCCTGCAGCATTCTTCGCAAGAGCGAACAGAGCGAAAAGTTCCAGGCCGATCTGCTGGTGAGCGATTATGAGGTCGCCCTGATCAAGAAGATCGCCCAGTTCGATCTGGTCATCGATAGGGCAGCACGCGAGCTAAAGCCCCATCATCTGGCCACATATGCCCGCGAGCTGGCGGAGAGCTTCAACCTCTTCTACCGCTACAGTCCAGTGCTGGATGCATCTTCCGAGCTTCGGGATGCCAGGCTGGCTCTGGCCAGAGCGGCCAGAAACGCCCTGCGAACCACTCTGGAGACCCTGGGCATATCCGCCCTGGAGACGATGTAAGTCATGGGACGCTTGCGCCTGCATCAAATCTCCATCCCTCTCCTCGAATCGATCGGTCTGATAATTGTGATCCTGCTCCTGGCTGCATCGGCTCAAGCCTTGCCCAAGTCCAATTATAGCTGGACAGAAGCCCCCTGGGTCAGCGATGAGGCAGGGGAGGATGAGAAAATGGCCACAGAGCTATCTGCCCCTCTGGCCTTCAATCCGGGCGATGCCGAGACTCCTTCGCTTAATATCGGATCGCATCTTCTGAACTTCTCGGAGCTGGTCTCTCTGCCATTCTCATGCCAGCTCTGGATTCGAAATGACTTGCAGTGGAGCCACTACCTCAAAGCCATACAGGGAGAGGATGTGGATATAATCCTTTATATGCCCGAGTATGGCGAAGTGGACGTCTATTTGATCTCTTATGCCAGTGGCACACGAGACCGCTGGAGCTTCAATCTCCTTGAAGGATATCATCTCCTCAGGCTGAGGGCAGAGGAAGAGGGGCGATACTTCATGATAGCAGCTCGGAAGAGCGAGCCTGGCAATGCCCTGATCTTGGACCTGGTCGCAAAGTCAGATAACGCTTCGGTCTCGCCATTGGATGTAGGGACCATTCCCACTGGAAGGGCAATGGTGACGATAGAGAGCGAGAGGATAAAAGGATATGACGTCTATCTGGACGGGGTCTTCTACAGCAGCGATGTGGGAGATGGGTCTATTGATGGCGTTGCCAGCTTCACTTTAAGGGCAGACAAGACGCACATCATCAGCATCTCCCAAAGGGATGTTCAGGGGAATATAATCAACAAGAGCGAACATACAAAGAGACTCAAGAGGGATATGGCCTATACCCTGTTGATAGAATGAGAGCCGAAACCGTAAAACCATCGTGCTGGCTCTTCGCTTTTTGAGATCGTCCCAATGGGAGCCAGAAATTGAGACTTCTCCGAAGGCTCCTGCGCTTCAATGCAAAACATTAATAAATGATCATCAAGATAACATTTTAAGGAATGCTCCTGGGCAATTCAGAGCAATAATCTAACTGAAACTGAAGCCGCACTTCAATCATCTCTCGATCAAGAACCTGTTAGCATGTCGTCGTGGTCGGAGCGATGTTGTCAGATTAAGATAAGCGAACAGCATGACATGGACATTCGACTGAGCAATCTTTGGTGATAAATATGAAAGGACTAAATAGATATTTTCTGGTTATAGGCCTGGTGGCTTGGCTCTCAATGTTTATGGCCGAGGCCGCTCCGGACCTATTTATCAGCGAGTTCTCACTGACTCCCGAAACGCCAGTTCAGGGATCACCGGTAACGGTGAGGCTGGGAGTTTACAACAAGGGCACCGCCTCATCCGGTCCGTTCAGTGTCCAGTGGTGGCCTGGGGAGAACTACCGGGATCTGGGATGCAGCTGGGAAGTTGATGGATTGGTGGCACGAGGCGGAAGGATATTGACTTGCACCTACGACGGCTACCCCAGCTGGTATGCTAACATCAATACCAAGGTTTTGGTCGACTCTGCTGGAGTTGTGGCGGAAAGCGATGAAGCGAACAACATCTTCCTCAAGCCCATCAGCGTGAGCAAGCCGGGCGCAGGATCGCCGGAACCGGTTGGACCTGGGTCGGCGTCGGGATCTCCTGATCTATTTGTCAGCGAGTTCTCACTGACTCCCGAAACGCCAGTTCAGGGATCGCCTGTAACTGTGAGGCTGGGAGTTTACAACAAGGGCACTGCATCATCCGGTCCGTTCAGTGTCCAGTGGTGGCCTGGGGAGAACTACCGGAATCTGGGATGCAGCTGGGAAGTTGATGGATTGGTGGCACGAGGCGGAAAGATATTGACTTGCACCTATGACGGCTACCCCAGCTGGTACGCTAACATCAATACCAAGGTTTTGGTCGACTCCGGTGGAGTTGTGGCGGAAAGCGATGAAGCAAACAACATCTTCCTCAAGCCCATCAGCGTGAACCATCCCTGAGAATGTGGCCGAATCGAGATTAGATCCGGCTCCATCATCTCTTTTTTTTGGCTCTTCGCTGTTTCATATGGGTAACCTCCGGATAGCGATTTTCATTCTTACTTGGATTAGGCTTCAGATTTCCATCTCACCCATATGAAATAGCGAGGGACCTCCTTTCTCAAATCCCCTGCTATTTTCGTCTCCCGCCCTGATCTCGCTCATATTTATTTTTGCACCTCTCTGCCATTGGACATGCCAATGCTTGACCTCAGGAAGGCGAAGTCTGCGCTGGTGCCCCCCCTCCTGCCGTCCGGGATCCGGCCATAGGCGAAGTGAGAGTGGCTCTGGTCGCTCTGGGGATATGCTCGATCCATCTTCTCTCCAAGGGCATCATACAGATAGACTGTACCGTTGCCAGTTGTCGCCCAGGCGTCTTTGCCCTTCGCCACCTTGAATCCCAGGGGATCTATGATTCCCTGCAGAGGAATTATACCCTTCCAGGCCCCGTCTTCGATCTCCACCGTCCAGCCGGTAAGGTCCACAGGGTCATCACCCGCATTGTAGAGCTCCACCCACACAGTTTCGTTATGGGGCGCGCTCAGTTCAATCTCGTTTATGACCACGTCGCAGATTCCAGAGGCTGAGAATGCCAGCAGGCATAAAAAGGCCAGAGACGCTCTGATGCCGCCTCTTGATGCCGGACGTGTCGTCATCCTCCATTTTGATTTATCCTTAGATTCCAAGATCCCTCAATCCCAAAACTGCAGCATATGACCGCTCAGCGCACATTGGTCGCGCCACGGGTGGCAGAAGCCAGACCCCAGTCGCCGTCGGTATTCGTATCGTGTCCGTCCGGATTCCTGCCATAGGTGAAGTCGTTTCCTAAGCTATCCAGGCGAAGGGCGGTCCTGTCCACCTCCTCACCAGATGCACTGTAGAGGGTACAGTATCCTCCGTCAGTGTGGTTCCAGGATTCCTGGCCATCCAGGACATAGAATCCTCCTGCGGGAAGAATTGTCCCCACGGGTACCGGGGAGAATTCTCCCTTCCAGCTGCCATCGGTGATGATGGCCGTCCAGCTGCTTATGTCGACGCTCTCGTTTCCGGAGTTAAAAAGCTCGATCCATTCGGCTCCCCCCTCCGGAGGGTTCAGCTCTATCTCATTTATGACCACCGATGCCATCGCGCTGCAGGCGAGGATCATCAATGCAACGCCCAGACAGGTTGCCTTTAAGATTGATTTCAACTCTTATCTCCTCCATGCTCCTTTTTCGACTTACAGTATATTATCGTATTGCAGTCTCTGTATCATCGATATAATCAGGGGAAAAATTCGCTATAAATCGGGAAAATGCTATATAGTTAGAGAGTTATAAACTGGCGCATATAAACCAACAGTAATCGAAAGGAAGATAATGGAAATAGCAATGAGGTGGATTAAATGAAGTTTGCGATTCTACAATGCAGGCCCGCAGCTAGAGGATTGCTTATCTCTATATGCATTTTGCTTGGCCTTCTGACAATGAATCCTGCCGTTGCTCAGGGGGAGAATTATACCCGCTTGGCAGTACCCCTTGGCGACGAGACGAATACCTATGCAGAATTCGCTACTATTCTGCCTTCTGTAGTGAATGCTGAACCGAACGACCAGCAAATCCTGAATTATACTGGCGGAAAAGACATATGGACATCCATTCTACTAAATGGGAGCAAGGTTGATATCTTTCTACTGTATCCCTGCCAACCTCCTGTAGGCTTGCTTGATGCTGAGGGAATGAAATCCTTGCTCGCTTCTGCAGATGAGACAATACTGCAGGCGAACTTCAGCGAAGCAGAGCTTTACATCGAAGGCAGGCCTGCCATCTGGGGAATGCTAGGCGCTTCTTTATTTGCTGCATACCAGCCCACCAACCAGACAGCGGCATTATTAGTGATGGAAGGCAGTCTGGATGAGGAGACGATGTATCATTTGCTGTACAATATGAGCATAACTGTGACTGAAGGCATGACGCCCATTCCTTCCGGCTATTGCTCCGATACCACTGCAGTTGATGGGGCAGATGCTATCGCGGCTGATGCTACAGGCACCGCTGAGGCAACAATTGATGGGGCTGCAGCAGTTGACACATCTGCAAGCACCGGGGCGGCCGCAGCTGTGACACAGACCGCATCAGGTCTAAATCAATCTCAATCTCGCAAAGAAAAGGCAGAGGCGGATAGGGCCGCAGCTATGGCAAGGCTGGAAGAGGCCAAAGCGGCCATGAGAAATTAGGGACGGATTTCAGGGCGGCAAAAGACGGATTCATAAGGAATCGTGTTTTGCACCCCGATCGGGCTGAATTGCTGCGGTCCGTTGCACCATGCAGGCCGCAACCATATTCGGCTCAAACCTTTTTTATTAACAATAAATATTCTTTTAGTCTAAATCCGCCTGGAAAGCAGATCCGCCCAAAACCTTTTAACCAGGCTATTAGAAATATAGAGCCATCATGAGCTAAACACATACAGGAGGTGTATTAGATGCCATATGCAAATATAAGCGAGCTGCCCAAGAGCGTCCGAAATCTGCCCAGCCGGGCTAAAACCATATACATGAAAGCCTTCAATAGCTGCTGGGAGGATCTGGAGATAGAAGATGAGACAGCCCGCGAGAAGGCATCTCACGAATCAGCCTGGTCGGCCGTAAAAGAACAGTATGAGAAGGACGACGAGACCGGTGAGTGGGTTAAAAGCGATGGGTACGCAGGAAGACGCTCGCGCCATCGCAAGAGCAGGTCCAGCGGGACCTCATTGCAGGCAAAGGCACATGCATGATATCAAAAAAGAGATGCTGATAGAGGAACTGAGACTGATTTGGTCAATTGAGCTCCTCTTCAGCCATTTCATGGGTCATATTCAATCGGAAAGCTTTTTGCCCTAAAAACCCCAATCTCTTCTTAGCGAATATTTCAGATCAAGGAGTTGTTGAGCATGTCCAAAGATATTCTGGAAAAGGGTGCCATTATTCAAAGGGACAAAGAGACCTTTGCCATAGCGCCGCACATAGCAGGCGGCATAATCGATCCAGCCGGCCTTCGAAGGATCGCCGATGTGGCGGAGAAGTATCATGCCAAGGCCTTGAAGATAACATCTGCCCAGAGGATCGCCATAGTAGGAATAGATCCTGAGGATATCGATAATGCCTGGGCGGACCTGGGGATGAAGGCCGGGGCTGCCATAGGCTTATGCGTTCGCAGCATCAAGATCTGTCCTGGAACCACGTTCTGCAAGCGCGGCCAGCAGGATGCAGTGGGCGTGGGCCTGAAGCTGGACGAGAAGTATCACGGAATGCAGCTTCCCTGGAAGTTCAAGATGGGGGTATCAGGATGCGCCAACTCCTGTGCTGAGCCCGCGGTAAAGGACATCGGCCTGATCGGCACTGCTAAGGGATGGAGGCTTCTGGTAGGCGGAAGCAGCGGGGTAAAGCCAAGGCTGGGCACGTTGCTGGCAGAGAACCTGTCCGACGATGAGGTATTCTCCTACATAGATAAGATCGTCAACTTTTACCGGGATCACGCCAAGAAGCAGCGTCTGGGCGATTTCATAGAAGAGATCGGCTTTGAGACCTTCAAAAAAGAGATCCTCATTGTCAGTTGATGCTGGTGAAGAGATGGGACTGATAGATGATGCACGAGCAGGCAGACTGACGGAAGAGATGAAAATAGTGGCCGAGGCAGAGGGAAAGACGCCTGAGTTCATACTTAGAGGTATAGCCAGCGGCAGGATAGTCATCCCTCGAAGCCCTTACAGATATACCAGACCGGTGGGCATTGGCAAAGGCCTCCGCACTAAAGTCAATGCCTCCATCGGCACCAGCAGTGATATCGTTGATGTGGACATGGAGGTGGCGAAAGCGCGCACCGCCGAAGCGAACGGTGCAGACACTCTGATGGAGCTCTCGACGGGTGGGGACTTCCTGGAGATTAGAAGACGGGTGATTGAGGCCACCACATTGAGCGTGGGGAGCGTTCCCCTCTACCAGGCATTCATCGAGGCCATAAGAAAGTATGGCGCAGGAGTGGACATGCCCGAGGACGACCTCTTCCGGGCGACGGAGGAGCAGGCGAAGCTGGGAACCAACTTCATGGCCATTCATACCGGCATCAATAGCATCTGCATAGAGCGGCTCCGCCGTCAGGGAGGTCGATTTGGTGGCGTATGCAGCCGGGGAGGGGCCTTCATGATCGGCTGGATGCTGCATAACCAGATGGAGAATCCCCTCTACCGGGAGTTCGATTATCTCTTGGAGATCCTCAAAGAGCATGAGGTCACCCTCAGCCTTGGCAACGGCCTTCGAGCGGGAGCGGTGCACGACTCCACCGATCGGGCTCAGATCCAGGAGCTGATAATCAACTCCGAGCTGGCGGACAGAGCCCATGCGGCAGGGGTTCAGACCATAGTGGAGGGGCCGGGCCACATCCCCATCGATGAGATCGAAGCAAATGTCCTGGTTATGAAGAGGATGACCAATGAGAAGCCCTTCTATATGCTCGGCCCCCTGGTCACAGATATCGCTCCCGGATACGACCATATCGTGGCGGCAATCGGTGCCAGCCTCTCCAGTGCCTGCGGAGCGGACTTCATATGCTATGTCACCCCGGCTGAGCATCTGGCTCTCCCTGATGTGGAGGATGTGAGGATGGGAACGATCACAGCCAGGATAGCAGCTCATATAGGCGATATGATCAAGAACAACGATCGCCAGGAGGATCTGGATATGGGAAGGGCGCGGAGGGATATGCTCTGGGAGAAGCAGTTCCAGCTGGCCATAGATCCGGAGACTGCAAAGCTGATTCGAGCAGACCGAACCCCCTCGAATGCTGAGGTCTGCACCATGTGCGGGGATTTCTGTGCCTTAAAAATAATAAAAGAGAATATTGACCTCGCCCGCTAGCCGAAGAATGTGTTGTAACCGAACTGCAGTACAGAGGTGCTGGAGAAAGCGGCCTTCAATTTGGCCCTGGAGATCAGATTATTTGCCTCGAAGGTGATACTGCCCGCATCCCTCTCTTTTTCAAAGGCTCCGATCGGATCCTTTGACAGTCTGACATTGTCTATTGCCTCCTCTGAGGCAGTTATGGTGATTGATGGATCGTCCCAGCCTCCTTCAAAGGCTCTGTCTATTCTCGCTGATTTCACATCCAAGCCCACCTGGAAGGTGCTGGCATTTTTTCGGAGTACTTCCAGGTTGATCTTCTCATCGCCCAAAATGGATTTCAGAACCTCTGGCGCTCGATCGATATTCCGGTTGTACGTATCGATTTGCTTTTGCGTCTCCGCCATGTCGATGGTAAAGGCACTGGCAAAGGAGACCAGGAGCACTAGAGAAATCGCAATGCATAAGATTGGTCTTCTCATAGTTATCCATTAGCTTTATTAAAATAAATATTTTTTGGACATAGCTGGATCTTTTCTCTTTTCTGTTTGTGGGGGTCCGGGCGGCTCGAGCCCGATGAACTGCAGTAGGATGGAGAAGAGAATTGCCTTGATCCGGTGGCAGCAAGCACAGAATCCTTTAAGTACAATCTTTTCAAATAGTAGACCATGAATGTCCTTGTGCTCTGCATAGATCGGGACAATGACCTGGGCCGCAAGGGTGGGGTGATAACCCCCGTCGTGGGCAGAGAGGCCAATATAGAGGCCGCCCTGAAGTTGGGCATGTCTGACCCGGAGGACTCGGACGTCAACACCATATTCGGAGGCATCAAAACCTTTGATGAGATTGCTGCATCAGGCAGGGATGTGGAGATCGCCTCTATTGCAGGAGACCTGAAGGTCGGCCTGATCTCAGACAGCAAACTTGCCTCTCAGCTGGAGGATCTGTTGGCGCGCTTGCATCCTCAAGGAGTGATTGTGGTCTCTGACGGGGCGGAGGACGAGGCCATCCTGCCCATCATCACCTCCCGGATCAAGGTAGAAGGAGTGCGCCGGATTCTGGTCAAGCAGAGCCCCAACCTGGAGAGCACCTACTACCTTTTAAAGCAGCTCTTCACCGACCCCAAGCTCAGCCATACCATATTCATTCCTCCTGCTTTGGCTCTGCTCATGTTCGCATTCTTCAGCCTGATCGGCTACCCAAGCTGGGCGATAGTGGCCATCACAGGCTCGGTGGGTCTGTATCTCTTATTCCGGGGGCTGGGCCTGGACGACTCCATGGATGAGGCAAAGCAGACGCTCAAGAAATCCCTTTATGCCCGGAAGATAGCCTTTATAACCTATATCCTGGCGGTAATGCTGGTGGTCATAGCCACCGTAAATGGAGTGGCATACTTCTGGCAGTACTTCCATGAGCCCACCTTTCCTGGATACTTCACCTTGATCATGATCTATCTATACGAGAGCATCTGGTGGTACATGGCTGCTGCCTTATGCGTGAATCTGGGCAAGGTCATGGACATGTATATGGAGGGCATAAGAGACGCTCGCACCATATCTTACCTCTTCTTCATCCTGGCCACCGGCCTGGTCATCTGGTCGACCAGCAGCTTTATCCTGGCCAGCAATGCCGATCTGGAGTTTGGCATTGGCATGGTAGAATCGGTACAGAAGCTGGCCATCTCAGCTATTGGGGCTATTCTGATTACCGTTATCGGGATCAATGTATCCAAACGCATTGCGACCGATAATGCCTTCCTTCCATCGAAGTGATATTTCAATGCTCCAGATCCTGGTCTCCGGGGAGAAGTGCCTTGGCGACTTCACATTTGACTTTTACTGGCAGCATCAAGGCTCAAGGCTGGATATGGATCAGAAGATCGGGGAGGCTAGCCTCAGGCAGATCGTGCAATCGCTCCGCAAGGGGGAGAGGGTGAATATCTCCGGGGATGTTGGCAGCCGCCTGGGCTCCAGCCTGGGCGTCGATCTCATCCGGCTGGGGGGAAAGGGCGGGCCGATAGAGGGGACGGGCAGCATAGTGGTGGAGGGAGACGTGGGCCGGCGCATGGGGATAAGCATGCTCAGAGGCGCGATCTATGTCTCCGGCAGGGTCAGTGAGCCCATGGGGAATGTAATCGAGGTTGATAGCGATCTGACTGGATATCGAATGTTCGTCTCCATCACCGAGGCTCTGGAAAAGGGGTGGGATGTGACGGAGCCGAATCATCTGGACCAGCAGGGTCTGTTCATCGATGACGGGATTATCAGGGATACCCTGGGGGCAAGAAATCCCGCCGACAAGACCATCAAACTGGAGGGAGACGCAGGCATGAGCACGGGCATACTCATGCGCTCCGGCCAGATCATCGTCGAAGGAAATGCTCTGGAGAACACAGCAGTTCTATTGCGAGGAGGAAGGATCTTGGTTAGAGGCAGCACGAAGGACTTCACAGGTGCAGAGATGAGAGGGGGCGAGGTCTTCATAGAAGGAGATGCCGGCAGCTTCACCTGTGCCCGGATGAAGGGTGGAGTGGTCTATGCCCGGCAGGCTCTGCCCCTGCCACCAGCAAAGAGGCATCCACTGAGCCCTTCCGAGAGGACTGTGGTAGCCAGGGCGCTGGAGCTGAGCCCAATGCAGGCCCTGATGTATAGCCGGTTCGGCCTTCAGTAGATCTCTTCCAGATCCTCTATATGGGCAAATGCGTCGTCTAGCTGCTTTCTTGCCCTTGACCTCTTCTCCTTCTCGTCCTGCATCCCTCTTGCCGCCTGAGCATAGATGGATTCAAGCTCCGGTGCAGCAGCCAATGTGAATACAGAGAGCACTCTTGGATGGCCCTTCTTGACCACAATTCCCTTGAATACATGACCCGCGCTGGCGGTGATCTTCTCCACCTCTTTGGTTATCTGATCCACATCCAGATGCTCCTTGGAGCCCTGGATGATGACCATTGCCCTGGCGGCGTCATCCGCCACGTTCGCCGGATAGAGGAGGTTGTTAGGCTTTAGACTGTTCTCGATGGCGTCCTTGACCGAGCTGTTCTTCCCATCTGCCTGATAGTATCCCATGGTGCCTATGCGCAGGCCGCCGTTCATGACCGTCTTGAAGTCACCCAGATCGGTAACGGAGAGCATCTCACTGTCCAGAGATTCGATCAGGAAAAGCAATCTCTGGGCGATGGTGCTGTTGATCTTGTCATAGGCGCTGGCAATGTCGCCGCTGAACCTTTTCATATACTGATTGTCTGCCAGGATGATGCCATCAGCGTCCAGCTCCATCAGCTCCCTCATGCTGAAAGCAGCATTCTGGAGGTAGATCGAGCCCTCCTCCCGGAAGGGAAGAATGGCCACAGTGACCACGGTGATGTTCGGGTACTGCCTCTTCAGCTCATTTATTAGGAGCGGCGAGAACGAGGAGCCAGTTCCACCAGAGGTCGAGGTCAGGACAAAGGCGAGGTCGAAGTCGCCCCTCTTCTCGATCTCTCCCATGATGCTGTCCCGGTTGTCCATAAAGGCCTGCTTGCCCACGTTCCTGTTGGCCCCCATGCCGTGCAGGTTCGGAACATGCAATCTGTCTTTGGCGGTGGTGTATCTCAGCTCCTTGAGATCGTTTATCGCCGTGTTGATCGCCACCGTCTCTACCCGGCTGGGGAATTTGGGCTTGAGACAGTACTTGGCGATCTTCGAGGCACCCCCACCACCCATCGCCTCCTTGTTCACTGCGTCCAGTATTCTATTTCCGCATTGGCCTACACCAAGGATAAGTACGTTAAGCATGATATCCGCCTCACTTTACTGTGGAATTTTATTAATATTTATATTCTTTGTGCCGCCTATACAGCCAGGCGGCGATAATTATGATTGGGATAAGGAGTAGTAAATATTCATATTTATACTCTCGTTTCAGGACCACTACCTCTGCAGATCCTTCTCTGATCGCAGAGCCGTCTCCTCCATCGAATGTGGTCTTGAGGTGAATAGTATAGTTACCAGAGTCCTTGCCCGAAAGCATTACTGAGTAATTGACCTCGCCGCCTGGCGGTATCTCAAAGAAGCTCCTCTCGAAGCCCGATGCCTCCAGCCCCACTGGCGGTTTTATGTCCCCTTTGGCCTCGATTCTGGTGGCAGGCGCCTTTCCAACATTTTCTATGCTTATGTTCGCCATTCCAGTGCCGCCAGGAGGGAGCGGCCCAGGTACTTCCATCCTTATCGCCAGGTCTGCCACGCTCTTTGGATTGATGACGATATCAAAAGGCTCAGAACTGTTCAATAGGACGTTATCCTTAGAGTC
>DAIO01000119.1:0-7911 GCA_002498745.1 Methanosaeta sp. UBA533
GCAAGGTCCATTTGGGCCACATGCTGACCGCCAACAAGCTTCTCGACTTGCAGAGGGCGGGCTTCGATGTGGTCGTTCTTTTAGCCGATCTGCATGCCTTTCTCAATGAGAAGGGAACTCTTGAGGAGGTGCGCCAGATCGCCGACTACAACCGGGACTGCTTTATGGCTTTGGGCCTCGACCCGGAGAGGACGGAGTTCGTCTATGGCACAGATTATCAGCTCCAGCCGGATTTCATGCTCAAGATCCTGCAGATGGCCAGAAATACCTCTCTCAACCGGGCCAGGCGCAGCATGGACGAGGTCAGCCGGAATGCAGAGAACCCCATGGTTTCTCAGATGATATATCCCCTGATGCAGGCGGTCGACATCGCCGACCTGAAGATCGATCTGGCGGTGGGA
Organism: Methanosaeta sp. UBA533; assembly: GCA_002498745.1. Lineage (GTDB taxonomy): Archaea > Halobacteriota > Methanosarcinia > Methanotrichales > Methanotrichaceae > Methanothrix. The sequence goes on from DAIO01000119.1 coordinate 402, forward strand.
GGCATAGACCAGCGGAAGATCCACATGCTGGCCCGCGAGGAGCTGCCCCGCCTGGGACTGCCCGCGCCCGTATGTCTGCATACGCCCCTGATTCCAGGACTGAACGGGGAGAAGATGTCCTCCTCTAAGGGGAATAATATCGCGGTGGACGAGCCGGCTCAAGATGTGGAGAAAAAGATCAAGAGCGCCTTCTGCCCGGCAAAAGTGGTGGAGAACAATCCGGTGCTGGCGATATGCAAGTATCACGTCTTCCCCCGGATGGAGGCGGGGATGACCATCAGCAGGCCCGAGAAGTTCGGCGGTGATGTGCATTATGCCAGCTATGAGCAGCTGGAGGCGGATTTTGTCAGCGGGGCCATGCATCCCATGGACCTGAAAAAGTCTTGCGCAGAGTGCATGATCGAGATCCTGGCACCAGTGCGGGAGAAGATGAAGGTGTGAAAAAATTCGAGGCTTTTGGTCGGGATGCTTTGAGGTAGATGGAATCACAGAGAGATTCGTGGCCGAGATTCTTTGAAAGCTTTCAATATTCTCACTCCACCCTCACCCTTGCCCCCAGCCTCTCCATCTCCCTGAAGAATCCCGGATAGCTCACATCCACTGCCTCAGCGGTATCGATCCTCGTCTCACCGGCCACAAGGCCCGCCACTGTCAGGGCCATGACGATCCTGTGGTCGTGATAGCCGTGAACGCTCGCCCCGTGCAGCTTTCCGCCCGTGATCTCCAGGCCGTCCGGCCGCTCTTTGACCTTCGCCCCCATCTTCGTCAGCTCGACGGCCATGGCATGAAGCCTGTCCGTCTCCTTGTGGCGGACGTGCTCCGCATTCACCACCGTCGTCGTGCCCTTTGCCACTGCACCCAGGACGGCGATGGTAGGAACCAGATCCGGCGTCCGGCTGGCGTCCACCTCCACTCCTTCCAGGTCCCCGCCTTTGATCTTCAGGTCTCCAGACTCCCTGTTCCAGGATACCTGTGCCCCCATGCGGGTCAGGATATCGATGATGGCCGAATCCCCCTGACGGGATGGCAGAACCCCTTTCACTATGGCCTCAGATCCTGTGACCGCAGCGGCAGCCAATGGGTATGAGGCAGAGGAGAAGTCGCCGGGAATGGTGTACTCCTTAAGGCCGAAGCTCTGACCTGGTGATACAATGAACTCCTGCTTTTGTTCCTCGATCTTGATACCTGCATCATGAAGCATATCAAGGGTGATCTCTGCATAGGGGCGCGACTTCAGCTCTCCCTCGATTATGATCCTGGTCTCCCTTTCTGCCAGGGGACAGGCAATGAGAAGGGCGGAGAGAAACTGGCTGCTCAGACCCCCCTGCAGGTGCGCTGTGCCGCCCAACATCTTCCCTCTGATGACCAGGGGGGCCTTGCCATTATTCTTGATGGAGAAGGCATCCGCCCCCAGCTCGGAGAGTGAGCTGAGTAGAGGCCCATTGGGTCGGGTGCGAATGGAGGAGTCGCCGGTAAGAACAGCTCCCGCGGTGAGCGCGGCGACAGCCGAACAGAAGCGCAATGTGGTGCCGGAGTTCAGCACGTCTATCACATCCTCCGGTGTCTGGGGCAGATCTCGGACCCCATCGATTGAGAGATCGTTCTTTTGCGGTTCTTTCCTTATCCTGGCACCGAAGGCCTCGCTGGCAGATACAGTGGCCAGGGTATCGGCGGAAAGTAGAGGCCGCAAGACTTTTCCGCCCGCGCCCAGGGCGGTTATCAGAATAGCGCGGTGGGTGTAGCTCTTCGAGGGAGGGGCATAAACCTCACCAGAGATAAGAGAGCGCTCGACTGATGCGATCATGAATGAGAAATGAATGAGGATGTATAAGAAATAAGTGCCATGGCATAGCCTGGCACGATGGCCTTTAGGGAGAGAGAAGCCCCCACTCCTCTACCTCTTCTGCCGCTATTACGGCATTCAACGTAGTACGACATAAGTCGAATATAAGCTTTGCGGCCTGTACTGGATCGTGATCGAGGACGAGTGAGAATCGTTCTTCAGTAAACCTTAATGTTCAGCTCAGTCACTTTGGCAATAGACAGGAAATCTCTATCCTTCGTCATCAAGGTCTCACCACCGCTTGCCACTGCAATGCCGGAGATGAGTATATCGAAGGCATTGATGGAAATCTCCAGATCCATGAGCCTGGCCATGATCTCGCTCGACCTTTCCGCAGCGGTTAAATTAAAATCCAATATTCTAATATCGGAAAAGAATCTTCGAAAGAATTTCTCCTCCGTTTTTGATCTATAACGTCTTATGCCAACAAATATTTCATAATAATTTATTATAGTAGTTGTGACATCACCGCCTATCACACCTTTAATCTCCTCGCCACCTCGAAACAGGTCAATAAGAGCGCTGGTATCCAGGACGATCAAACTCTCGACCTCGCCATCTCTCTTATCCTCTTAGAATCTGCTTCCAGCCGGTCTAAAATCGGATCTTCCTTAAGAGCTCCAAAGTATTCAGATAGATTGACTTTATCCTTCTTGAGCAGCCTTTCTATTGCATCGCTAAAGCTCTCTTCTTCTCTCTTTGCATCTTTAAGCAGTTTATATACATCGTCTCTAATGGAAATGGTCTTGGATGCCATGCATCTGTGTATGTATGCACAGATATATACGGTTTGGGATTTGGAACTGGAAGCAGCAGAATGGTGCCTCAAAGGATAATTTATAAAGACAGATCTCAATGGTGATTCCCGGTATGAAAATCATCTGCGCCTACCCGGTAAATCTCGATGCCGTGTACGATATGGAGGAGGATAGCATATCCCGGTTCATCCAGGGAGCTGATCCTCTGGAGATAAAAAGCGAGATGAAGGGCTCAATCAGGAGCCGAGAGGATCTCATATCCTCACTCCTATACTGCATCCAGCATGGATCGGGTGCGGAGATCCTGGTCGAGAGCCAGCAGCTGGCAGAAAAGATCGAGGCCTCCTTTCCCTGGAGCTTCCGCCTGGGGGGTAACGCCGGAATCATGGCCAACCTCCTGGCCGAAATGGGGGCCAGGCCGGTTCTGAATGCACCAGCTCTCGAACCCAGGCTGGCAGCGCTACTTCATCCCGGTGTGGGAATTCCAGTCTCTGGACGCCTTATGCAGCCTACCCAGGCGGCGGAAAGGCCGGGTCTAAGCTCAGAGGTGCTGCATTTCGTCTTCCAGTTCAAAGAAAGTGATCGCATCCCCTCTCCTCAGGGGCCGATATCTGCAGCCAAAGACAATCGATTCATAGCCACCTACGATCCGGTGAACACCAGAATGGTATCGAACCAGGACTTCGACGCCTACTGTCAGGATCATATCCAGGATATCGATGGTGCCATCTTATCCGGCTTTCACCTCGCTCCCCGGGATCGGTACCGAGAGATCTTCCCCCCCAGGATCGAGCAGATCAGGAGCTGGAAAGAGGCTAACCCCAATATATTCATCCATGTGGAGATGGGCTCATTTCAAAGCCAAAAGATCGCCAGGCACTTTCTACGGCTCCTCGAAAAGGCGGACAGCCTGGGCCTGAACGAGGATGAGCTGGAGACGGCGGCAGCAGAATATTCCGCGATTGGTTCATCTCCTGTTTCATCGACCGCTTTATCGACCTCAAGGCCAGAAATAAGCCAGTGGCAGGAGAGAGTGCAAAAAGCGGCGGGACTGAGAGAACATCTGGGCATCTTCAGGGTCTCAGTCCATACCAGAGACTACATTCTGAGCATTATGGAAGAGGGAAAGATCACTGCAAAAGAAGAGCTCCTCTCTTTGCAAAAAGGCGCAGATGCTGCGGCCGCTCTGGCTGCTACCGGCTCGGCAAAGGGAATGCCGCCGAATGAGGTAAATCCCAGGGGTCTGGAGGCCAAAAGGGAGTTCTGTCGACAGGGGGCCGTGGTTGCAGGAGTGGGACGGGGAGCTTTTCACAAAAGAGATGGGTTGGTGGTATCCTTGATGCCTTCCCTTCTGGCTAGAGAGCCGCGCATCACCGTGGGCCTGGGTGATACCGCTACTGCCGCCACCTTCTACCAGGAGCTGCAGGCGATCAAGCGAGATCGGATCTGACCTCTTCTCTCTCTAACAGAAGCTCGCCCGCTAAATCCGCCACCCTATTTGCCAGATCAAGGGCGCTGATAGAGATCCTCTCCTCACCCCGGAAGATCTCTTCTCTTGCCCGCCTACCTATGATATCATCATAGCCCGGCCGGACCCGGATGATGATGCTACCCGGCAAGATGGTCAGGCTCCCGGCGAGGCGATCGATGTCCCCGTCAACGATTCCGATCACTGCAATGCCCAGGCGGGCGAGAATATCACCGGCTATGGCCGTGGTATCATCCCCCACAGTGAGAGCCACGGCTGCTCCCTGTGCCGCCTCGAAGGCATCTTCTGCACAGTGGTCAATGAATGCTGCCCCCTCACCACGGGCCCCCTTGATCCTCGGCCTGGCAGTGCTCCGCCGGATGGATCCGCTGCGGATGATCGCATTCTCCAGGTCCACCCTGGATAGCTTCTCCAGCCCATGTGCTTTGGGCTCCGCCCCTTTCAAGGCCACGATCCTTCCCCCACAAGCTTTGACCTCAACCTCTGCTCCTATTGCCCGGCCGATGACCGTCCCGTTTACGCTGATAACCTCTCCGGGAATCACCCCGGTCAGAATGCGCCGGACAGTATCCCCCTGAATCAGGGTGCAATCCCTGGGCCTGGGCCGCAAAAGGTCCAGCCCCAGATCCGCTGCCAGCCTGGCGGCAACTCTTAGCCCCTCATGGCTATTCTTGCTCTCAGAATCAGATGCTTCTGATGCCTCATGGCGGAGGGTGAGATCGGCCACGAACCGCCCACCGCAATCGATCTGGATCAGGGGCTTGTCAATTCCGGCAAGCCTTGCCACCATCGTCCCGAAGGCCAAGCCAGTCTCCCGGCTCTTGGCCTGGTTGAGAACGATGATAATATCCGAATCCTCGGCCATATCCCTGATGGAAATGCTCGGCCGCCTTCTGGTATTGATGGATATGATCCCATCGAGATCCGCATCAATGACCGCCACCCGGCCCATGGTCCCGCCCAGAACGGCGTTCACCCTTCCCATCTTTTTCAGGTAATTGACCAGCTTCAGAGCTCTGCCCGAGTCTATGATCTCCGGACCGTGTACTACCACCCCGATTCTCTTGCTGGATGGAACGATTTTCTTCTCAGGATGTAATCCTTCCGAGGATGCCAGTTCTTCCTTAAGGATATCGAGAATTTCCAGGAGGCTCTCCCTTCGAGAAAAGCATATACTGCTCTCTAAAATTGCATCCAGCTTCGCAATAGCCTCAAGTATTCTTGACATGCCGCTTATACATACAACCAAAATTCGGCCCGTTCCGGGCGGATAGGATCAGCCCTTGCCGGGCTTTTCTCCTATCCTTCTCTTCGGGAATTATCGACCATCCATTCTGCAAAGACGCTGACTTATCCGCCAGTCTCCAGGTTCTCATCCTGCATCTTGGCAGCATCCATCATGTCTTGCGTCTGCTTGAACCTGTCCTGGATCTGCTCGAGCGTCATGCCCTCAAGCTCCCTTCTCTCCGGAGGCTTCTCGATCAGCTCCAGTGTATCCAGCCGGTAGTAGAGCCCGGTGCTATCCAGATAGGCCCAGACTGTTCCATCATCCTCGGTCTTCAGCACCTTCACAGTTCCAATGGTGCCGGTTCCCATGTACCTGACCAGACTGTCCTCTCTTATCTCTGCCATCTCCAATTCGCCTCTGCGTTCCCTATATCCCATTCCAATAATCCAGCATCCAATGCCGGTTCAGCTATAATCTTTCAGCAGCCAGCATTCTTGCTGCCGACATAAAATCCATGCATTTCATCGGTCTAGAACCTTTCCACCGTCACCGATGCTATCTGCCCGCCCGCCGGCCAGCCCTTAACCTCTGCTCCCTCGGGCTCGGCAATGATCTCCAGGTCGTGAAACTCCTCCGATCCGCAGAGCACATTCTGCTCTGGATGGGTACCCGGCAGAATCATGCAGCTCAGACGGGTGGAGGGGCCAATGGACACCACGGTCTTCAGCCGGGGGGAGGCAGGATGGCCCTTGGGTAGGACGATCAAGGGCGCTTCCAGCTCCCTGATCTGAAAGAGGGTGCAATGCAGACCCCGCCTGATCTTCTCTCCCCGGCCAAAGGAAGAGGCCACCATCAAATCCTCCGGCTCAGTGAATAGAACGATCTCCTTTTGCTCCGTCTCCAGATAGAAAAAGTGCCCTTTGGTCTTGGCCAGAGCTATGGTGCCACTCTCGCCCTCGATATAGGCGATCTCGTCCTCATTCAAGAGTATATGCATGACCTATGAACGACCAATAGCTGCCCTATGGATTTGATGGATTATTGATTCAAATTCCAGTTCAGACTGCTTTTACGTTCCTGGATTTGCAGGAAGGACACATGGGCCTTCTCCCCATGCCCTGGAACTTATTCTTGCAGTCCAGGCACTCATAATCCTTGGCAACCAGAGTCTCTACGTCTCCTAAGTCCGGCCCGCCACCGACAGTACACATGCTGCCTTCACCTCCTCCTTTTCCATTAGGCTATCAGATTATTTAAAACAATTGGCATGATAATCATCTTTTCCCCAACCACAGTTCATCCTGATCTCTCGACCCCCTTTACTTTCCCTTTATCCTTTTCACCCGCTCGAATATCTGGTTCATGGTATCGACATTGCTCTCTGTGAACGAGAAGGGCGAGCTGGTGAACGGCTGGAAGTAGATCGGCACATCGTCCAGACGGTAGAAGGTGCCGTCACTCTCCATGGCATCGATCACTCCCGGCAGGACAACATCAGATAACATGGTGGTCGGACAGGGAGCGATATCTATGCAGGCCATGGGAATTTTGGCCAGGTACTCCGAGCAGGCGGCAGGAAAGTGAGATACCAGATCCGCCGATAGGATGAAAGCGGCATCGACATCCTTCTCCCGCAAGACATCCACTGCCGTGTACTCTCCCGGATTGTAGCGGGGATAGCCGCGAGCGAAATCCAGGCCGAAGGGGAAACCGTATAGATATGATGCTATCTGGTTGAACCCGGCCACATTGCAGTGCCCTCTGAGAGCTCCGATCACGAACTTGGTGTGGCTGTTCAGCTCCTTTACCAGGTTGAAGGCCATCTCAGCATTTCGATGCTTTCCGTATGAGGAAGCAATGCCGAGGCCCACATAAATGGCCCCGAAGTTGCAGCTCTTCATCATGTCCAGCATCTTCTCCATCTCGGAGATGGACACACCGGTCACATCTTCCGCCGAATGGTGCGGCCTTTTGCCATGCAGGAGGGTGAGAAGAGCACTGAGCAGCTCATAGTCTGTATTGGGATTGAGCTGAATGTGCAGGTCCGCATTCTCGGCGGTGATGCTCCTCCTCGGGTCGACGCAGATGACCGTCCGGTCAAACCTCCCCCTTTGGGTCCAGTAGCCCCGGGGATAGACGGCATAACGGGACATGTGCCTGGGCATGGACTCCAGGGGATTGGAGCCCCAGTA
>DAIO01000215.1:0-7947 GCA_002498745.1 Methanosaeta sp. UBA533
GATCGAGGGCATTGGGCCGGTTGGTAGCTGCTATCACTATCACCTCTCCCCGTGAGGAGAGGCCGTCCATCAGGGAAAGTATCTGGGCCACCACCCGCCGCTCCAGGTCGCCCGAGACCTCCTCCCTCTTGGGAGCGATGGAATCGATCTCATCGATGAATATGATGGAAGGAGCCGCCTTCGACGCTTCATCGAATATCTGGCGCAGCCGCTGCTCGCTCTCGCCGTAGAACTTGGATACGATCTCCGGCCCGGAGATGGAGATGAAGTTGGCATCGGTCTCGCCTGCCACCGCTCTGGCGATGAGAGTCTTTCCCGTTCCCGGAGGACCGTGCAGGAGCACCCCCCGGGGAGGATTGATTCCCAGCCGGCTGAAGAGCTCTGGATGGCGTAGCGGAACCTCGATCATCTCTCTGATCTCCCTGATCTCCCGGGACAGGCCGCCGATGTCCTCATAGGATATTTCCCTTACATGCAGGGCCAGCTCATCCAGGGTCTCTCTGGTGATGCTGATGATCGTCTCCTGAGTTACCAGAACCGGGCCGTTTGGCACGGTGCTCACCACTGCCAGGTTGAGGCTGCTGTTTATCATCTCCACCCGCAGCATCTCCCCCTTTACCACCGCCCTACCCTGGAGCATGCGCAAGAGATATTGCTGCCCTCCCATGAGGCGGATCTGGCGGGTGGGGGCGACAACGATCTTTCTGGCGGGCCTGGCCGTGGCCCGGCGGACATTCACCCGGTTGTCTATTCCCGTTCCCAGGTTGGACCGGGTGTTTCCATCGATCCTGATTATATCCTGGGGGTCCTCAGGAGTTCCAGGCCAGGCGATGGCATAGACCTTATCCCGAGCATTGATCTCCACCACCCCGCCGTTTTCCACTCCCAATTGGGCGAGAATGATGGGATTGATCCTGGCCACGCCCTTCCCCGCATCCTTGTGGTAGGCCTCGGCCACTCGAAGCAAGACTGACTCCTCTGCAGGCCTCATGCTTCCCTGGACGATCTCTTCGATGCTGGGGCCGGGTTCATTCCCTGACGCGGGATTGTCTGCAGATGGCGAGGATGCTCTCATATGCTCCATTCCTGACCTCTCAAGTGCACTGCACCGCGCTCTTTGAGCTTATTCAAGCTATCTAAAACCACCGCTTCGGGCACCTCTAGCCTGGTTGAGAGCTCTGATGAATTTATGCCGCCGCAGAGCAGTGCGGTCATGATCTCTGACTCCAGCTGGTTCTCTGTCTGGAAACCGGCAACGAAGGATGCTATCTGCTTGATCTCCATCTCTCGCGATTCGATCTGGGCCAATAGCTCGCGCAGCTCATGCCTTTTTTTTCCCAGGAGCAAAAGCTCATCTTTAAGCATCTTCAAATCCAAAGAGGCCTCAGCCTCCTCAAAGCCCGAGGCGTCCTTTGGAGCATCTTCTGAGAGATATGCTCTGACCCCATAGGAGTGAGGAGAGACTGCCACCTCTAAGACGGTCCTCCTTGCTATACGGAAGTATTTTCTCCGTCCCTGCTCTTGATAGCACTCCACCAGCCCCGCTCTCTCCAGCATCTCCAGGTGGTCGATCACCGCCTTCGGCCCGACATCCAGCCTTTTGGCCATCTCATTGAAGTAAAATGGGCGAAAGGAGAGGAGCTGGAGGATGCGCCTTCTATTTTCATTCCCCAGAATGTCAAGAAGCTCAACAGGATCCAACATGTCACTCATAATCATTCATTGTACTTATGGTTAGTAACTTTAGGTTATAAATCTTGTGGTCTTGATCGAATCCCAAAAAACATCGATTGCAGTAGCGGTTGCAGGAAAATTGTGGAGGAGAATCTCATATCATCTAATCGATGCCGAGAATAAACCAGAAGGATAGAACTCCGGTGGCGATGAGGAGCAGATTCACCAGCCTTTCATGCCCCACCCTCCAGCGAGCCAGGGTGAATTTGGTGCTGATCAGAACATGCACCAGGAAGAAGAAGACCAAGAACAGATCCAAATTGGTGTGCATGTGTTTGGCCTGATATAGTGGAATCAGGATTCCATTGTTCCAGGCGTATCCCGATATCAAGAAGATGATCATGAATACTAGCAGTATCCAGGCTGATAACCTGTTGATCTTGACGAGCATCTGGCCGGTGTTCAGGGGAAGTCACCGCATTGGGATTGATGTGCAGGGATAAAAAATGATGGTTTTGAGCAAAATATATTATGTATAGAAAAAGATATAGTTCGGGAGGATTAAATGGACGAGCAAGAGCTTGAGTCTATGCTTAGAGATTTGGAATCAGATCTCGTTGAGAGAAAGGCGGCTCTATCAGACCCGGATAGAATTCGCCAGGTAATTTGCGCTTATGCTAATGATCTGCCCAATCATCGTAAGCCAGGATTTATCTTCATCGGAGCTAACGATGATGGCTCTTGTTCAGGGCTTGAGATTTCAGACGAACTATTATTAAAAATATCAAATTTAAAGGATGATGGGAAGATTCAGCCTTTTCCATCTATATCCGTAGACAAGAAATCCATTAATGGCTGCGGGATGGTTGTGGTTAGAGTTGAGCCATCAATTTCGCCACCGGTAAGGCTAAACGGAGTAACCTGGATCAGAGTCGGTCCTCGCAGGGCAAGAGCAACGCCAGAGGAGGAAAAACGTCTTGCGGAGAGGAGGCGTTCCAGGGACCTTCCATTCGATCTCCAGCCAGTCCCTTCAGCTACCATAAAGGACCTGGACCTGGAATTATTTGAGAACGAATACCTGCCACATGCAATCGATCCATCCGTCCTGGACCAGAATACCCGGTCGATGGAAGATAAGCTCAACGCATTGCGATTTTTAACCCCTGATGGCCAGCCTACTGTTTTGGGAATTCTGGTTCTTGGCAAGGATACTCTTCGTTTCATCCCTGGGGCTTATGTGCAATTTTTAAGGCTAGAAGGCGTCGATCTAACAGATCCAATCAGGCATCAAAGGGAGATCGCAGGCCCGCTTCCCGATCTTCTCCGAAGGATTGATGAGATTCTGGAAGCCAATAATTCTGTATCTATATCGATTGTCTCAGAATCAGTGGAAATCAGAAGATCAGAGTATCCTCTTCCCGCCCTTCAGCAATTGATACGCAATGCGATCCTCCATAGAACCTACGAAGGGACCAATGCACCAGTTCGCGTCTATTGGTTTTCCGATCGCATTGAAATACACAATCCAGGTGGGCCTTTCGGCCTTGTCACCAAAGAGAACTTCGGCCAACCAGGCGTGACAGATTATCGAAATCCACACCTTGCGGAAGCCATGAATGTGCTGGGATATGTGCAGAGATTCGGCATGGGCATTCAGATCGCCAGAAAGCAGCTACTCGACAACGGCAATCCTCCTCCAGAATTCACCATTGAGGAGAACTATATTCTTGCAACCGTGAGGAGGCGAGCATGAGCGCTCCAATAATTGCATTTTTCAATAACAAAGGCGGGGTTGGAAAGACCTCACTGGTCTATCACTTATCCTGGATGTATGCAGACTTGGGGCTCAAGGTATTAGCCTCAGACCTCGATCCCCAGGCCAATCTGACGGCTTCATTTCTGGATGAAGAAAAACTCGAGGAATTTTGGCCAGATAGCGATCATAGCAGGACAATCTATGGCAGCATAGAACCTCTGCTTCGCGGTGTGGGCGATATTGCAGAGAATCCTTATGCAGAAGAGATCGATGAGCGAATCCATCTGATCATTGGAGATCTGGCATTGTCGCGTTTTGAAGATGAGCTATCCCAGCAATGGCCACATTGCCTCGACGGAAAGGAGAGAGCATTTCGAGTCGAGTCAGCCTTCTGGCGCATCATGAAGCGAATAATAGATAAATCCAGCATTGATATCGCTTTGATCGATCTCGGTCCGAATTTGGGTGCAATCAATCGTTCGATACTTATAGCAGCGGATTATTTGGTGGTTCCATTAATACCGGATTTATTCTCGCTGCAAGGATTAAAGAACCTGGGCCCAACAGTTAGGGAATGGCGTAATGGATGGCAGGAACGCCTGAAGAAAAATCCAGTGAAAGACCTTGAACTACCAGGGGGGCAAATGACGCCCATAGGCTATGTCATGATGCATCATGCAGAGAAGATGGGCCGCCCCGTGATGGCATACAGGCGCTGGGCAGAACGAATCCCACGGGTGTATTCAGAAGAGGTCTTGGGAAAAGAATGCAGATCGATGGAGAAGAGAGAAAACGGAAATCGGTTGGGTCTGATCAAGCACTATCGAAGCCTCATGCCTATGGCACAGGAGGCAAAAAAGCCGATCTTTCATCTATTGGCTGCAGATGGAGCCATCGGATCGCATCAAAAAGGGGTCCGCGAAGCAAGGGAAAATTTCCTCCAGGTAGCCCTCGAAATGGCAGATCGCTGCAATATCGCGGTCCCAGAATGATTTTCCTTCTCCAGAGCGGTCATGTGCCATTTATGACTTATTCGTAAGTTATCACCTCCACCATATCCCCCTCCTCGAATCCCTCCAGCTCTTCGGGCACAACCACAAATCCGTCCGCCCGGGCCACGGAGCTCAGTATCCCCGCCCCAGAGACCATGATCGGCTCTACCTGGCCATCCTCTCTGAAGGCCACCCGGACCAGGCTCAGGTAGCCGGGCTTGGAGGGCATCTTCCGGGCCAGCCGGGCCTGAACCCGGATCGGCTTATCATCCAGATGAGCCATCCTCTTTATGGCCGGACGGATGAAAAGATACAGATTGGAGAGCGCTGCCACCGGATAGCCGGGCAGGCAGATCACCGGCCTGCCGGCCACGTCCCCGAAGGCAGTGGGCTTGCCCGGCTGGAGGCGGACCCCATGCACATAAAGCTCTCCCATCTCCGATAATATCCGGGGGGCATAGTCCTTCTCCCCAACGCTGGTCCCGCCGATGATGATAATCATGTCGGCATCCAGGTTTGAGCTGATGGCCTCGCGAATTCGCTCTGCATCGTCCGAGACTATCTCCGTCTTTCGGACATTTGCCCCCCATTTCTCTATATAGAGTCGGGCCATGAGGCCATTGATCTCATAGGCCTCTCCAGGCTCAAGCCTGCGGGCGCCGATATCCACCAGCTCGCCGCCAGTGGGGATTATGACCACATACGGTTTTGCATAAACCCTGATCCTCTCAATTCCCAGAGCAGAGAGCAGGGCAAGATCGGGAGGTCTCAGCCTGTGCCCCTCGGTGAAGATCGTATCCCCCTCCATCACGTCCTCGCCCGTTCTGGCCACATTCTTGTAGGCGTGAGCCTCGGCAGTCACCTCCAGCACCTCGCCGCGAACTCTGGCATCCTCAAGCATCACGATGGCATCATATCCTTCGGGAACCACCATCCCAGTACGCTGAGGTATGAAGTCCGGGATGAATCTGGGACCGGACGGCCTGGCGCCCTTGGTATCAGTAGATCGAACGGCATAGCCGTCCATGGCCGACCGGTCAAAGGCAGGAAGATCAGCAGGAGAGCGGATGTCCTCCGATGCTACTCGATCTACTGCACAGGAGGTATTCAGCTCCTCGATATCCTTGAGGGGAAGACATCGCTCCAAGAGCATCCTTCTCGCCGCTATTGCCCCGGAAAAGCGTTTGAACATGCAGCATAGACTTGAATGATCCTGGATAAATGCTTTTGTATATATTCTATATATCATGTGAAAGCTTCATATAATGTTATGATGGAGGGGTGGGCATATTGACCTGTAATATTGGGCGGATGATTTAATGGAAGCTGTTGTATGGTTGGAGGATGTCGGCAAGGAAGACCTGTCCATTGTCGGCGGCAAAGGCGCAAGCCTCGGCGAGATGATCAGTATAGGCGTTCCCGTTCCTGGTGGTTTTGCGGTCACTGCTCAGGCCTTCAGGGATTTCATTAACCGGGCGGGCATCGCGGATAGGCTCTTTGAGGCACTTAACGTCGATGTGAACCAGGAGACTGAGCTTCATCGAGCCGAGCAGACGGCAAAAAAGCTCATCATGGACGCCAAGGTGCCGAAGGATATTGAAGAGGCCATAAAAACCCGCTACGAGGAGCTGTGCAAAAGGGAAGGAAAGCAGGTTTTCGTGGCTGTGAGGTCAAGCGCCACCGCCGAAGATCTGCCCGACGCCAGCTTCGCCGGCCAGCAGGAGACCTACCTCAATACGCGCGGCGCGGAGGAGGTATTCAATGCCGTGCGCAAGTGCTGGGCATCCCTTTACGGGGCCAGGGCCATATTCTACCGGGTTGAGCAGGGATTCGAGCACAATAAGGTCAATCTATCCGCCATAGTGCAGTTGATGGTGGACTCGGAGAAGGCAGGAGTGATGTTCAGCTCCCAGCCGAGCACAGGCGAGCCGCTGGTGGTCATTGAGGCCGCATGGGGTTTGGGGGAGTCAGTAGTCAGTGGCAGCGTATCACCGGACAACTATGTGGTGGACCGGAAGACCAAGAAGATAGTGAACAAGTATATCGCCGCCAAAGAGATCATGATCACCAGAGACCCCAAGACCCATAAGACGACCACTACCAAGGTCCCTGCCAAGAAGAAAGAGGCAGTGGTCCTCACCGATAAGGAGATAATCGAGCTGGCCAGGTACGGCGAGATCCTGGAAGAGCATTACGGCCTCCCTCAGGATATCGAGTGGGGTGTAGAGAAGAACAAAATCTACATCCTTCAGTCCCGTCCCATCACCACCATCAGCAGCGAGAAGAAGGCCGCCGGCTCAGCAGCATCCGGTAGCGGCAAGATCCTTTTGAACGGCCTTGGTGCAGCACCAGGTGTGGCCAGCGGCATTGTGAAGATTATCACCAGCGGTAGAGACCTGGATAAGATCAAGCAGGGCGACATCATGGTCACCAAGATGACCATGCCGGATATGGTTCCTGGGATGAAGCGGGCCGGTGCCATCGTCACCGATGAGGGCGGAATGGCCTGCCATGCGGCCATCGTCAGCCGGGAGCTGGGCTGTCCTGCAGTGGTGGGAACCAAGAAGGCCACCAGCATTTTGAAGGACGGCATGGAGATCACCGTGGATGGGGGCAAAGGCATCGTCTATGAGGGCAGATTGGCTCTGGCTGGACCAGCGAAGGCTACCGCCCCCGGGACTGCGGGAGGCGTATTCTACTCCAAGCCCGTGACGGCCACGGAGATCAAGGTCAATGTCAGCGAGCCGGACAGGGCAGAGGTGGCAGCCGCTACCCAGGCCGATGGGGTAGGCCTGCTCAGGATCGAGCATATGATCTTAGGCATGGGCAAGACACCCAACTGGTATATCAGGAGCGGGAAGTCAGAGGAGTACATATCGGAGCTGGTCAATGGCATCAAGGTCGTTGCCGATGCTTTCTATCCCCGGCCGGTCTGGGTGCGCACCCTTGATGCCCCCACGGACGAGTTCCGGGCCATGGAAGGCGGAGAGGGCGAGCCTCATGAGCACAACCCCATGCTGGGCTGGAGGGGCATCCGGCGGGATATGACCGAGACCGATCACTTCCGCCTGGAGGTCAAAGCCTTCAAGAGGCTGCATGAGATGGGCCTGACCAATGTGGGCATCATGCTGCCCATGGTCCAGCATGTCAGCGAGTTCCAGAAGGCCAAGGCCATAATGAGGGACGAGGGCCTGGACCTGGATAAGATCGATGTAGGTATCATGATCGAGACACCAGGCGCCGCTCTGACCATTGAGGACT
Organism: Methanosaeta sp. UBA533; assembly: GCA_002498745.1. Taxonomy (GTDB): domain Archaea; phylum Halobacteriota; class Methanosarcinia; order Methanotrichales; family Methanotrichaceae; genus Methanothrix. Next base: position 7,684 of record DAIO01000215.1, read on the forward strand.
TCATTGAGGATGGAATAGATTTCATCTCCTTTGGCACCAACGACCTCACCCAGTATACCCTGGCAGTAGATCGAAACAATGAGAATGTGGCCGGGCTGTACTCCGAGCTTCATCCCGCCGTCCTGAAGCTGATCGAGTATGTGGTGGAGCAGTGCCGCGAAGCGGGAGTCAAGACCTCCATATGCGGCCAGGCTGGCTCTTATCCGGAGATGGCCAAAAAATTGGTCGCGATGGGAATAACCAGCATATCCGCTAACATCGATG
>DAIO01000007.1:0-10013 GCA_002498745.1 Methanosaeta sp. UBA533
TAGGTGTTGCCTGTTCCGGTTATTGGTATGTAGACATCGCCTATCTGAAAGCTCGGGGTATTGAAATCCCTCTCCCAATAGCTGATCTTGTTCAGATGGGTGAACCTCATCTCAAAGGCCCTTGCCACTAGACCGGATCTGCCCACTCCTCCAATTATGTATCTTCCGCTGCGGGGAAGGAGCCTGATCAACCAGTTCTCCAGGTGCTCAGGATCCATGCGGGAGATGAGGCTGGCATTCTCCATCAGGTCCATGATTATGGATCGATACTCCGGACAGTTAGGATCGCAGATCCCCTTGAGCCGGCACTGAATATCCGCGAAAAGGGCATTCAAAAAGGCCAGGACCTCCAGCTCGAACTCCGTGCCAAGAGGAGAGAGCCTGGAACGCATATCCTTGTCCGTGGCATGCTTCGTCCTGGCTTCGATTACCAGAACGTCCCCTTTCTCATACTCGCTCACCATCTTGTAAGCGGTTCCCTCTTTATTGGCAGTAATGAGCTTGATGTCCCCGCCGCGAGTGATAAAGTCGCTTATATATTTATTTACTGACTGCGTCTCTCCAGAGCCTGATATGGCAATGCCGAGGTTCATTCCCTTGCGGTAGTGCCTCTGAACTGGGTCCTCCAGGGTAAAAGGAAAAACGTTCTCAAAATGGTTCTGGATGAGCTGCATGAAGCTGTAGAGGGCAAGAGCGGATCGTCCCGCCGCAAGGCCGTAGACGAACTTGTTCTCCGGGATGGGCTTGAGAAAGTCCACCATGGACTCGGAGAACGCAGCTACGCTTGGCATATCCAGATCCAGCAGCTTCTCCAGGAAGCTGCACTGTAAGTTTGTGGATTCGCGGAAGGTTTCTATCAGGCCTGACATAGTGGCTCATTTTATGGCCCGGCAGAGATAAGCCTTCTGGGACAGCCCAATACCATCAGGTGACAATCTCTTCCAGCAGACCGAGCTCATTGGCTCGCTTTATCTCCTGGGCGATGCGCCTGCCGTTTGATAGTCCCGGCTCAACGAAATCGGAGTAGGGCGAGCCACTAATATAGAGGTTGGTTCCGGCGACGATTCTGGCAGATATCTCAAAGACCTTGAACTCCAGCTCGTCGGTGACAATGGTCTCCAGGCTGAAAGCGCCGATCATTCCTCCGAATAGATCCAGGCTGGTTTCTACAACCCTCTCCCCCAGCTCAAAGGCCCTGGGCAGGAGAGACTCGCGAAGCACCAGGGGAAGGTTTCCGGTTACCACGAAGCTGGGATAGATGCCCGCATCCGCCAGCTCCTTCATACTGCCGATGCGGAATATCTCATCGGCATTCGACTCTACCCGCCGGTCAATGCCCAGCATCTCCAGTGACCCCTTGCTCAGCCTGTATCCGTCCGGCTTTATGGGCGAGTAGAAGAAATGGATGTAGTACCTGGTGCCCAGGATGAACTCCTGGATGGTGTACTTTTCCTGGCTGCTCATCTTGCTCTGGAGCTCCTCTTTGGTCTTGGCAATGAAAAAGCCCCGACCGCCTTTGGCGCCGTGATACTTTACAATGACCGGGCGGTCTATGTCATCTGCCTTCTCAAACCGCATGGGTACGTTGACTCCGGCCTTCAGCATCCACTCCCTCTCCATCTCTCTGTCGCTCTCCCAGGCCAGAACGCGACGGTTGCCGAAGGTGGGAACAGCCAGGGACTCGAACCGTTCGATCCCCAAATATTCGACCAGTGATCCATGGGGAATTACAATGGCGCTATCTGCCACGAGATCGTCGGCATAATCCAGCAGAGCCTTATAACTCTCAACGCAGATGAATTTATCTGGCTTTGCTAGTGGAAATGCATCATAGAACCGAGGCGGCTGGCCGATGCATATGCCCAGGGTTTTGAAACCCTCCCGACGGGCGCCATGAAAGATTTGCAGGCTGCTGTGCGAGCAGATGGTGGCAATAGTGATATTTTTCTTATCGTATCCCTTCAAAATCTCCGAAATCTCCTCTTTTGAAATCATGGTGATATCCCTTTGAATTATGGCCTTTGAAATAGTAGGGTTGGCTCAAAGGTAGATAAGCCCTTCGGAGAGGCTGAGTTTCGCAGAAAGGGTTGCCTGGGCATGAGGGATTAGAGCTCAAATAATGATTTTAAAAAACAAGGGATTTGCTGGTTTTGAGAGTTTATTCTTTGAGTTTTATGCCAATCTCGTCCTCAGGGCATACAATTTCTGGGTAGGTTTATGGCAATCCTCAGTTATAATTATTTAAGCATAAGTTCACTCAGATTGACCATAAGACTGGTATTTCAGATAAGTATAACTAGTGCCGTAAATATTACTAAATAGTATAAAATAAACAGTGTACCTGGAACGAAAAGCGATCTGCAGAGCTTATCAGCATGCATAAACGGTGGGGAAGTTCAAAATGGATTGGCTCATGTTGGCATTCCTGGGGACTGTATTTTTTTCCATCGCAGGAGTGCTCGACAAGCTTCTGTTGAAAAATTACACATATGATTCCAAGGCCTATATAGTCTGCCAGGCATTTGTCCAGCTGATATTCATCATCCCGGTTATGCTATTTGCAGGAGTCAAATTCACATACCCTGAATCCCTTATCGCTCTGTTACTTGGTTGCTTGCAGATATTTCCCACCTTCTTTTACATGAAAGCCCTGCAGATCGAAGAGGCTTCAAAGGTTTCCGCGATGGAATATGCATATCCAGTATTCGTATTAATTGGCTCCATCTTCCTCTTCGGCGAGATCTTAAGTCTAAGATGCTATGCAGGCGGTCTTTTTCTTATAATCGGCACCCTTTTTTTATCTTATAAAAGGGACCGGGGAATCGGCAGGGCTTCAATTGGCATCTATCCAAAGATTAAAGGCAGCATCAAGGGCTTATCCCCATCGATCAGGCCATTCATGTCATTTTGGATCCTTACCGCTGCGTATTATCTCTCTCTAAAATATCTCCTGTATTCGATCGATGAGTGGAGCCTTTACATCTGGTCATCGCTTGGCACCATGATTGTGGTAATACCCCTCATGGCCGTGCGCTCCATTCGCGAAGAGGTTATAGGCTTCTTTGGCCGGGGAAGCTTTGCCATAGGAGCATTGATCTCAGAGGAGGCCTTCCAGTTTCTCGGGCTGATCTTCTCCATCTTCGCCTATGCTATTGGATCAGTCACCCTGGTATCCAGCGTAGGAGCCCTCCAGCCCATCCTGACGGTGATGCTGATCATAATCCTCGGTGCCCTAGCGCCAAGGCTGGCCAAAGAACTGAATGAGAGGACGGACAGATCGTCGCTGATGCATAAGGGCGCCGCTTTCATGATGGTAATAGTGGGAGTATACTTCGTGAGCTGAATCCCTGCCAGAAAAAAAAGTCCAACTGCAAAGCAGCGGCAGGATCTGCTCTAGAAACGTCCCGCCCTACCTGGGAGGGATCACGTAGTTCCAGCGCCAGATCTTGAAGCTCACCGCAATTATCCCCAGGAATATAACCAGTACCAACAAAGCCTGAAGCCACTCCACGATAGTAATTGCATCCATACCTACACCATTTGAGTGCCTTCTCTTTTATCTGATAAAGGTTTTGGATGCAAAAGATGATATGGGGTGAGGTTATCATTCCGGGAGAAACGCTAAGAGGCCTGTTATGCTCAATGTGACCTTCCTCGGGACCGCCGGATCGCTACCCACTCCGGAGAGGAATCCTTCAGCCATACTGATCAACCGCGAAGGGGAAATGCTCCTTTTCGACTGCGGAGAGGGAACGCAAAGGCAGATGATGCGCGCCAGAACCGGCATGATGCGCTTGAACTACATCTTTTTAACCCATCTTCATGCCGATCATATCCTGGGCATTCCCGGTCTCCTGGAGACCATGGCCTTTCAGGGAAGAGTTGAGCCCATAACCATTGCCGGACCGATACATACCGCCCGGCTGGTGGATTGCTTCAAGTCGGTATGCTACTTCTCCCGCAACTTCGAGGTCATCGCCCTGGAGCTATCGCCGGAGGACGTGGTGAAGATGAAGGGATATCAGGTGAGGGCCATAGAGACCCGTCACAGCGTGCCCAGCCTGGGCTACATCCTGGAGGAAGATCAGCGGCTCGGCAGATTCGACCGTGATGCTGCTCTCTCCCTGGGCGTTCCTCCAGGGCCCTTATTTGGCAGGCTGCAGCATGGCCATGAGGTGGCGGTGGAGGGAAGAGTGGTTCAGCCTCCGCAGGTTATGGGGCCGCCAAGGCCGGGCAGAAAGGTTGTATACACCGGGGATACCAGGCCCTGCCGGTCGGTGGAGGATGCCGGCCGGGGAGCGGATCTCCTGATCCATGATTCTGCTCTGGCCAGCGATATGATAGAATGGGCGATGGAGACAAAACACAGCACGGCAAAAGAGGCGGCAGAGCTGGCCAGGCGTGCCGGGGTCAGACACCTGGTCCTGACTCATATAAGCTCCCGCTACTCTGAGGACAGCTCCCAGCTATTGAATGAGGCGAGGCTCATCTTTGAGAAAACGGATGTAGCAGAGGACCTGATGTCCCTGGAGATAAGGTTCACGGATGGATGAATATCCAGCTTTTGGGGCCCATGACTCTCGATTCATCAATCCGTCTATTCCCCATTTTTTTCCTGATCATCGATATTGAGATCGTCGTCAGTGCTCAGGTTGTCTGCTCTGAGTACCTCCAATGCCCTGGCTTCCTCCTTCATCCGTCTTTCTCGCTCCTCGCTCAGGGCCTTGGTAATCTGCACAGCTATCTCATCCTCTCTGCCGATGAGGGAGATGTCCAAAGATTCCATAGCGGATTCGATCATCCCCCGGCTATGTTCCAGGTCCATGCCCCTGCTCTCCGACTCGACCCCCTGGCGGAAGAGGTCATCGATACTGTCTGCTGGCATGCCGAGAGCAGTTGCAGCTGAGATTGCCCTTCCGAACATCTCCATGTCGATATAAAACTGCATGCCGTCCTGGTATAGCATCTCGGATTGGCTCATTCTCCCCGCATTCTTGGCTATGAGGGCAGCCCAGAGGTAGTCTCCCGCGTCCACCAGGATGCTGATGGCCTCATCGATCATTCCTCTGTCCCTTGCCATGGCTGCAGCATACTCGATCTCACCCGCCTGAGCCAGAAGAGCCACGCCCTCTCTTGCCAGGTCATCCGGCAATTTGTTGCGGTTATCTCTTTCCATCAGATAGGAGACCTTTTGTTCGAAGGTCATCCTCTCAAATTCTTCTCTCAAGCTTATTTCTCCGAAATGAAATGATTGCATCAGCAAATAAGGCTTTTGTCAGCATCTATGCAACGTGAAGATACCTTTTAAAAATGCATAATATTTCATCATCATATATTTCAAAAATTGAGATTGTGTTCATAAATTATCGGCAGCGAGTAGCACGCAAAAGCATTTAAATCTACAAAAAGATATATAGGTGCAACTACATGATAAATGCCCTCAGGAATCACAAGGGTCGAACGGGATCGAATGGCGATGAGAGAACATGCATGAGAACGTATCTCCTAGGGCTGCTATTATTCCAAAGAGGGGTTCAAAGGTTTTTAGCTTCATAATTATAGCAGTTGCTATATATGTAATTTACATGATCATCGGTCAGCAGCTCAGAAATGACACCGATGCGGTGATTTTTTTTACTGATTGGATTGCATTTATCATAAACGGTTTCATGACGTTATGTCTTTTTTATGGCGCCAGTCAATCCAGGAAGATCAGCCGAAATGTCTTCCTCGCCTGGCTGATGATGGCCATCGGCCAGCTCTGTTTCACCCTGGGGGACGGATTATGGGCATGGATGGAGACGTTTAAAAATCAATCGTTTTTCAGCTCAATTGCAGATATCCCCTGGCTCATGACCTATGGCCTATTCGTAATAGGCATACTGCTTTTGCCTTCCATTAAGATAACCCCGCGAGAGAGGACAAGGATCCTGCTGGATGCAGCCATTGTGATCGTAACCTCCGGCTTATTCTTCTGGTCGCTTATCTTTCAGCCCGCCATCTATCAGAACAGCAATTTGAGTCCCTTAGACATGGCGCTGATTGTGGCCTATCCGATTTTTGATCTGATCTTGGTCTTCCTGGTGGCAGAGATGCTATTCCTAAAGCTGAGCCTCCCCGGAAATGAAGCCCTGAAGTTCCTCGCTCTGGGGGCAGGTGTTTGGATCGCCACAGATACTATATATTTTATGCAGATTCTAAACGAAACCTATCAGCCGGGTGGAGTCCTGGACAGCGGTTGGGTTGCAGGATACCTATTGATGGGCCTGGCCGGAATAGCCCAGGGAGAGGCAGCGAAGAGGGGCGCATTTAACGCCAATCAGAGTATTGAAGTGCGCTACGACCGGACCGGGTGGCCTCTTTATCTCCCATACCTATGCGCAGCAGGGGCATTTTTCATGCTCGTCTGGAGTCGCAATCATGATTTTGCCATATCCTTTGGCAGCCTCTCCCTCAGCGTGGGGGTGATAATAGGCCTGGTGTTCGTTCGGCAAATGATACTCCTGAACGAAAATGCCCAGCTATATCGGGAAGCTCAGCTTGAGATAGCAGAGAGAAGAAAAGCGGAGGAAGAGGTCAAGCGGCTCAACGAGGATCTGGAGGAGAGAGTAAGGCTTCGCACTGCAGAGCTAGAGGCTGCCAACAAGGATCTCTTAGTGGCCAAGGCCAAGGCGGAAGCAGCTGTAAGGGCCAAATCCAATTTTCTGGCCAATATGAGCCATGAGATAAGAACGCCCATGAATGCGATAATTGGCATGGCCCGTCTCCTGCAGGGAACGGATATGAAGCCTGAGCAGCGAGACTTCCTCGATACCATTCAAAAGAGCGGCAGTGCCCTGCTTGCCATCATCGACGATATCCTGGACTACTCCAAGATCGATAGGGAGAAGCTGGAGCTGGAGAATGTGCCTTTCGACCTTCAGATCTGCATTGAGGACTCTTTGGATCTGGTGGCGATAAAGGCATCGGAGAAGGGTCTGGAGCTGGCTTATCTGCTGGAGAATGACGTTCCAAAGAGGATTGTGGGAGACGTCAATCGCTTAAGGCAAGTCCTGGTCAACCTTCTGGGAAATGCTGTTAAGTTCACAGATAGGGGTGAAGTGGTGCTAAAGGTCAGCTCCAGAAGGCTTGAAGGGAATGAAGACAAGGTTGAGCTTCACTTTGCAGTCAGCGACACGGGAATAGGCATCTCCCCTGAGAACCAAAGCGAGCTCTTCCAGTCCTTCACTCAGGTTGACTCCTCAAAGACCAGGAGCTATGGAGGGACCGGCCTGGGATTAGCCATCAGTCGGGGAATTGTGGAACGAATGGGTGGGAGGATATGGGCGGAGAGCGAGGTGGGAACGGGAAGCTCCTTTCACTTCGAGTTTGCTGCTGATGTGGCAGATATTTCAGCAGATCTACAGGATCTCGATGGCGGTTCACCTACCCCTCGATCGAGATTGGAGAACAAGAGGGCGCTTATTATCGATGACAATGCTTCTGCTTTAGAGATGCTGATTCGCGCCACCCGGTCGCTGGGAATGATCACCAATGGGGCTTCGAGCCTGCAGGAGGGATTGAGCCACCTTGAGAGAGAGGAATATGATGTCGTGCTCATGGATGCCATGATAACGGATGAGGACGGTCAGGATCTGGCAGAAAAGATCAAGAGCAAAGGATATGGAGAGGTCTGGCTGGTTCTCCTCTCACCCCTGGGTCGGGGCTCCGGCTCCAAGGTTGTGGCCGATGGCTGGCTGACCAAGCCGGTGAAAGCTCTTCAGCTCCGCAATCTTCTGGAGGATCTCATATCGCACTCAGAAAACGAGACGCCAATAGCAGAGAATAATGCTTTCCTGGACGGTCCCAATACTGAAGCTCGCCCTATTCGCATTCTGATGGCAGAGGACAATCCCGTCAACCGGAAGGTAGCACTCAGCATGCTCAAACGGCTGGGATACCAGGCAGATGTGGCGGAGAATGGATTGAAGGTCTTGCAGGCCCTGCAGGAGAGGCCTTACGATATCGTCTTGATGGATGTGCAGATGCCGGAGATGGACGGCCTGGAGGCAACCCGTCGCATTCGAGATTCAGGATACAACACCTGCATCATCGCCATGACTGCCCACTCAATGGGCGAAAACAGGGACGAGTGTTTGGACGCGGGAATGAACGCGTACATAAGCAAGCCCATAGAGATAGAGGAGCTGGCACGTGTTCTGGAGTCATGCATCCAGGGTTGTGCGATAGCAGGATAGATCTTCGGATTTCATAGAAAAATCGAGTCTCGGACGGGCCAGCGCCGATCCACAGCGCCCTTTCAGGAGGAGCTAATCACATTGTGACAGCCTGCCACGCCCCGAGACCGATTCAATGCCGGGCTATAATGCAATCTACGCACTGGGCCCTTACACAGCGTCCTTTTTACAGGAACCCGAAATCATCGCCAGATGCCGGGTCATTCAATTGCACTGCCTGCGGCATTGTGCCGCGCCATGAAAGCCGGAGCGATATTTCCCATATTGAGCCGATTAAGGCATACTACGCCGATCAAGGCGCGTATCTCTTTGACCTGCGGGTCTTATCCGGCCTTTTTGGTGCTTTTTCGGATGCTGTCCCGATAACAGCACCTCTCAGGTCTTATTGGTCTGCGGCGTATCTATGGTGAGATACGTCCGATACTTATGGCCTTGAGAGCAAAGCCGTCAAGCTTTTCTCGCTCATACAGCTTTTGACGCGGCAATCTGTCTATATAATCATTATAGTTATTTGTAGTTTTCGGTCGNNCGGTCAAGCCAAATCGAATGAATTAAGTGGCTAGACATCAAATCAAAGCCTGTGAAGATAGTATATAGCAGAGAGATGGAGAAGAGGTATCCGACAAACCCGGTGGAGAATCCGGACAGGGTCTCCCTTCCCGCTGAAATGCTTGAGGAGTTCGAGTTTATTGAGCCCATTCCGGCATATCTGGAGGATATCGCCAGAGTGCACGGGCCTGAGCACATCGGTCGGGTTAAGGCCTCTGGGCTTTACGATGCTGCGGCTCTTGCCGCAGGAGGGGCTATCTGCGCAGCCGAGCAGGCCGTCGGAGGAGATCCGGCCTTCGCCCTCATCCGCCCACCAGGTCACCATGCATCATCCAACCGTGCCTGGGGAATGTGCTTTTTCAATAGCATGGCCATAGCGGTGCAGAAGATACGGCCCAAAGCGAAGCGGGTGCTGATAATCGACATCGATCTTCACTTTGGCGATGGCACAGTGAGCATATTCCGGGGAGACCGCAATGTGAAAATCGTCAACCCCTGGTCGGTAGACGAGAACTTCGAGTATTTGAAAATGGACCAGAGCCGGTATTTGGCACAGGTGAAAGAGGCCTTCTTGGGATTCGACTGCGACATTGTTGGAGTCTCGGCCGGCTTTGACACCTATCTGGAGGACTGGGGAGGACTCTTGAAAAGAGAGGATTACAGAGAGATCGGCAAGGCCATCCGGGATGGATCAGAGGAAGAGTGCATGGGCAGGAGGTTCGCCCTGCTGGAGGGAGGATATCACCCGGACCTGGGATGGTGCATAAAGAGCTTCATCGAGGGGTTCAGATGAATTTGCTGAGAGTGCTATCAGGCTGAAACACAAATATCTTCGCATCAAATTCTCGCTCTTCCAGCTCTTTTTCCAGCAGAATCCTTCTATTTCCCTCCCGGTCTACCATCGTCAGGCTCTCCAGGTGCCACTCGCCGGTCTGATTGGCTGGCAGGATTATGCTGGCATTATACCACCCATCCTTGGCCGATCCTGCGGTGATGTTTGCCGCAGGGAAGAGGGCCACCGCTTCCATTCCACCGGGCCCGGTGAACCTGGCTTCGGCTCCAAAGAACGCCTGGTCGTCTATGGCATGAAGGGTGATATTGACCGGCTGGGAGGAGTTGGCCGGGATCGATGGTGGCTCGATGACAAGGCCCGCAAGGCTGGGGGCCTGATCGTCTGCCATCAGGCCGGAGGAGAGGCTCCTGGGCGGGCTCAGGGGATCGGCCTCG
>DAIO01000007.1:10060-16530 GCA_002498745.1 Methanosaeta sp. UBA533
CCGTACTCAGCGACTGAGCCAAGGGCGGGGGCATTCGAGGCTATGGCGAGCAGGATAAATGCGGAAATGAGTATGGGGAAGACGGATATTCTGTTCACGATTCTGATAATGCAATTGAAGGAGAGAAATAGCTTTTCCCTGCAGAGAGCGCTTCATAAATGCTTTTTTTACTCTGCTACCTCAACCATCGCCTCCCCGTTCTCGTTCACATAGATCCGGGCATCCCTCCCCAAAACTCTCTTATGGAAGAGCTGGGGCGCATTTCGCCGCAGTTGGACCAGTATGTCCATCGATGTCACATGCAGCCTGATACCCTTTTCATCGGCAGCTGCAAAGATCATCCTGGGGATCTCGAAGACATCCGTTCCGCCCTTTACGAATAAGGAAATCGGAGCGCGAATCATCATCCACTGCCGAACTGTCCTCTGCGCCCGGGCGATGTTCTGGTGAGCCCTCTTCTCCAGAATGCTGATATTGGAGCGGGTGGTCCCCAGTCGCTCAGCAATATCCTGCTGAGAGAGGCCCTGATGGCGCATCTGCAGCACCTCAAGCTGCCTTTTGGTCAGAAAGGAATAGGAGGATCCTTCCGCATCCATTTCCAATCTTTCCGAATCACCCATCTCTGCCGCTCCTTCTTCTTCAAAAATCATCTTTATCATCTCATAAATTGGAGGTATAAAAAGATAAATTCATCCCTTTTATCCTTTGATATAAAATCACTGGGATCAATTGTCCCGCCATGTCCCGCAGGAGGTAATCGACAGCTGCGTCCTTCTTGATATCCTGCAGAAGGGCCGCTCCCCAGAGGCTTCTCGATTCCTGGACCAGCATTATATGGCAATAATGGACACTTCACGCCGATAAGGGATATCTTTATCATTTATCGCTCACCAGCAGGGGCACTATGTCTCTGGATGAGGTTATGGTCACAAGGGCCATTGTTGAAGGCTATCTAGAGAGCTTTCTGGAGAATACAGAGGTAGAGGCAGCATTAGTGGGTGCTGGACCTGCCAATCTGGTGGCGGCTAAGCGTTTGGCCGAGGCGAATATCAAGACAGTGCTCTTTGAGAAAAGGCTCTCCGTCGGTGGCGGTTTATGGGGCGGCGGAATGATGTTTCCCAGGATCGTAGTACAGCAGGCGGCAACTCGCATACTTGAGGAGTATGGCATCCGATATCATGAGCACTGCAAGGGGTACTATGTTGCAAATTCAATCGAGACTGTGGCCAAGCTGACGGCTGGCGCAATTGATGCAGGCGCACAGATCGTCAATCTGGTCACAGTCGAGGATGTAATGATTCGTGAGCAGGATCGCGTTGTGGGCCTGGTCATAAACTGGACTGCAGCAGAGATGGCTCAGATCCACGTTGATCCGCTCTGCATTCGAGCCGGGTATGTCATCGACGGCACAGGCCATGAGGCATCGGTCTGCCGGGTGGTGGCACGCAAAATTCCGGGAGCGATCATCGGCAGAGACGGGGTAAAGGGCGAGAAGCCCATGTGGGCAGAAGTGGGTGAGAGAACCGTGGTGGAGATGACACAAGAAGTCTACCCTGGCCTGGTTGTGGCGGGCATGGCTGCAGCAGCCGTCTGCGGCGGCCCAAGAATGGGACCCATTTTTGGAGGCATGCTCCTATCAGGAGAAAAAGCGGCAAGAATCGTCATCGGGAATCTGAAGAAATAATCTAAGATCCTCTCCCAAAGGAAGTTCCACAATCTTGATTAAGCTGAATAGAGCTTCATTTAATGATGTTAAAGAATAGATCCATCCTCGTCACCGGAGGTGCAGGCTTCATAGGCAGCCACCTGGTGGAAAGGCTGCTTTTGGATAATGAGGTGACAGTGCTGGATAACTTCAGTTCAGGGAAAATCGAATTTCTCACGCCTTATCGGGATAATCCGGATTTTCATCTGCTGACTGGAGACCTCATGAATCCCGAAATGCTGGATAATGCAGTATCAGGAAAGGACTTCATCTTCCACCTGGCCGCCAATCCAGATGTGAAGCTGGGGGCAGAGGACACTCATGTTCATCTGGAGCAGAATGTGCTGGCAACCTACAATCTCCTGGAGGCCATGAGAAAAAATGACGTGCGCCAGATGGCATTCACCTCCACCTCCACCGTCTATGGTGAGGCGTCTGAGGTCCCCACTCCCGAGGACTACGGGCCGCTTCTACCAATCTCCCTCTATGGGGCCTCCAAGCTCTCCTGCGAGGCGCTGATCTCCTCTTACTGCCATACCTTCCAGATGCAGTCATGGATCTACCGGTTTGCCAATATCGTGGGCGAGCGGGGGACACATGGAGTGCTGGTGGACTTCATCAGAAAGCTGCGAGAGAATCCCGGGAAGCTGGAGATTCTGGGCTCAGGAAAGCAGCGCAAGTCCTATCTGGAGGTGAAAGATTGCGTTTGTGCCATGATTCATGCAGTCGAACATTCCACGGGCGAGGTCAATGTCTTCAACATAGGATCCGAGGACTCAGTGGATGTCACCGAGATTGCAGATATCGTGGTCGGTCAGATGAGCCTTGATGGGGTCGAGTATAACTACACCGGTGGGATCGATGGCCGGGGCTGGAGGGGGGATGTAAAACTGATGCTTCTCTCCATTGAGAAGATCAAAATGCTGGGCTGGAGTCCAGAGCTGGGATCGGCCAGGGCTCTGGAAGTGGCGGTGAAGGCGCTTCTATAGGATAATTGATGAAATTGATATGAGTCAAACTGCGGGGTGCGCCGCCGCAATTTGACTTGACACTTAGCCTTGCCGATCCGAATAATTTCCTTCAGCAGCAATAGCAGATTATTTGTCCCATTCATCGCCAACTATCAAAAACGGCATGACCGGAGATCTGGCATACGAGTCGATATCAATGAGGTTTTCCCAGAGCAGATAGACGATTGCCACCGAAAATGCATTCTATTTTCGAATATTAATCAAAACAGTATTAGCACTTGATCCGAAATATTCATAAATACGTATATCCAAACAGATTCAATACGGCATATGCATTCTCTGCATAAGTGCCAATAGTCAACTATAGCATCGTTATGGTGGAGGTTATTAGGTCATGATCAAGCATGTATCAAAGGACGCAAATGGTTTGAGGAATAAGAGAAAATGGATCCGCAATTCATGCTTCACTCTGATTCTCACAGGTTTAATTTTATTGCTCACGTGCGAGGGCGCGCAAGATAATACTGCAGATTACTGGATGAATCAAGCCAGAGACCTTGGCCATAAGGGCATGCACGAAGAAGCCCTTCAGGCATACGATGAGGTTTTGAAGCTGGACCCAAAAAATGTGACTGCACTTCTGCGCAAGGCATCAGACCTCGGAAGCATGGGCAGGGAGAACGAATCGCTCTCGGTTTATGAAAAGGCGCTTGCCATCTCGGAAGAGACCCTCAAGACGAATCCGATGGAAGCATTTGCCTGGCAGGATAAAGCCATAGCATTGAGCGGCCTTGGCAGGCAAAAGGAGGTTAAGCAGGCTTATGTCGAGGCTTGGGCAGCCTTCAACGAGAGCATCAAGAAAGATCCAGAAAATGCCAAACTCTGGAAGGGCAAGGCCGACACCCTGGCAAATCTTGGTCAATGGGAAGAGGCACTGCAGGCATACAATAAGGTAACAGAGATCGATCCTCAGGACTATATGGCATGGGGAAGAAAAGGAGAGTTCCTCGGCTTGACTGGAAAGTACAACGAATCCCTGCAGGACCTGGAAAGAGCCATTGAGTTGATACCTGCAGAAAATGCTGAAGATATACAGGCCTGGAGTCTGGCCAAGGTATCTGTCCTCCATGCAGCCGGTCAGATAAAGGAGGCCCTGATAGTCCTTGATAATGTCACAACGCGCTACCCACAGAATAAGAGAGCTTGGAGCCTGAAAGGCAATGACCTGGCAAAGCAGGGCATGCACAACGAATCATTGACGGCCTACGATGTTGTTCTCAAGCTGGACCCGCAGGATGCCGATGCCTGGAACGGCAAGGCCCGCCAGCTCGCAGAGGTGAAGAGGTATAATGAGTCTTTGCAGGCCTACGAGGAGGCCATTCGCCTGACGCCGAGCAAGGATGCCAAAGACTTGGCCGCGCTCTGGAGGGATAAGGGAGATCTTCTGAATAACGCAGGCCGGGAAGATGAGGCCAGATCTGCCTTCCAGATGGCCATTGATACCTTAGATAAGATCTTGCAGGACAACTCCAAGGATGCTGCAGTTTGGCTGGAAAAGGGCAATGCACTGCAGAAGCTGGGCGAATACAATGCCGCAGTAGATTCCTATAATGGGACCATCAAGCATGCAGCCTCCAGCATACCGGGACGGATTTCGTCTGCAAAAGCCTGGATCGGCATGGGCGACGTGCTGTCTCTTCAGGGAAGGAACAGAGAAGCCCTGGAGGCATACGAAAAGGCCATAGAGCTGCATCCAAATTATGGTGAAGCCTGGCTGGGCAGGGGAGAGATGCAGAAGGCAGAAGGCGATGCCTACAATGCAAGCCTATCGATCTTCGTAGCAGGCAAACTTGGATACACCAGATGAAAATGCTTTTTCTCTTATAATTTTTATTTTTGGGCGAAGTTGCCCTCTAAGGCCTCGCGTCCTGCGGATGAAGCTCGTGATCTCTGGTATTCTGGACGGGTCCAAGAGCAAATCCCTGTTCTCGCTCATCTTCGCCCATGGCGGTGGCCAGCTGAATCTGCCAGACAGAGATCCCGTTTTCCGCCATCATGGGATACATCCTTTCCAGATTCATNNATTTCACATTGCTAACTGCCCACCTGGTCTCCTTCCACCAGTCGCCCTCCAGCAGGGTGGCATTGTAGCCCATGAGCCGCAGGCTGAAAAAGAGGCTGTAGGCCTCTGGCGTCCCGTAGACCACGGCGGTCCCGGACTCCTCCAGCCGGCTGCCGAATAGATCCTCCAGGACGCTGGCATCTTTAATCCCTGAATCTTTATAGATCCTATCCAGGCTCAGGGGCATGGCTTCATTGGTGATCCTGTTCTTGCCGTATTCAGAAAAGTCCCGCGCATCCAGAATGCTGACATCGGATAGCCCAAGCATATCATCAAGACTCTC
The DNA here is from genome assembly GCA_002498745.1 of Methanosaeta sp. UBA533. Classification (GTDB taxonomy): domain Archaea; phylum Halobacteriota; class Methanosarcinia; order Methanotrichales; family Methanotrichaceae; genus Methanothrix. Next base: position 15,142 of record DAIO01000007.1, read on the forward strand.
AGGGGTTACCAGGAGCCCTGGCACCACGTGGCTGGTGTAGTTGGTAGGCGCAATAGACGGTGCATTTGCGCTCAGATCCAATCCTGCATTCAGGGCGGCATCAATTCCTCCGTCAAGCAGGCTGATGTCATCATGCCCAAGGTATGAGAGGGCCCAGAAGATAAAGGGTGCACCATGATCGCTGGAATCGCCATAGATGAGGAGCCGATCGCTTGCGATTATCCCCGCCCGGCCCAGAGCGTCCTGGGCCAGGATCGGATCAAGGGCTCCATCCTTTTGCAGGTCCTTCCAGTAAAGGTTGCGGGCTCCTGGGATATGCCCCTGCTGGTACTCTGGAGCAGAGCGCACATCCAGAACAACTCGATCGCTTTCGATCAAATTCGCCCGGGTGAGGATCGAAGCCACAGGATAATCGTCAGTCTTCTCTTCAATGGGATTTGATGCAGCCTGGACCTGTGAATTCGGCATGTTCTGCCCGACGGCAGGACTTGGGCTCAGCATGCTGTTCTCATAGGATTCCTTCTGGGCATACCAGCCATCCAGGTTCGTCCAGTCCGGGCAGTCGGGACAAAACTCCCCTGTCTCCGTGCCTGCCAGTGCAGTGCCAAATAGCATAATCAGAGAAGTGGCTGCCAGCAGAGATATGAAAAAAGCAGTTCCTGCAATCTCTCGCCGCTGCTTTTGACCAGATACACCAAAACCCATCCAAATCACTCATAAGGTACGGAGTTTTTCCACTATTTCAGGCTTGCTAATCCTTTGTCCATTCTTGCTTTTCGCCTTTGCTCATCCTCCGCCCTTCCATTGATCATCGCCAGATCATCCTCCCAAATCCTGAACAGAAACTATAAATACGCAATATTGCTCATTGTAGCAATGTAATATACTATAATGTACTAAAATGTGCATCAAACAAAAATGCTGAATAAGCCAAGACTTAGGAGTTGCCGAGATTGAGAGGAACATCGATACGCATGGAGAGGATATTCAACCGCAGTACCGGAAACGCAGTCATAATACCCATGGATCATGGGGTTACCGTTGGACCCATCAAGGGAATCAAGAGCGTCAAGAACATCGCCGATGCCGTAGCTCGGGGGGGAGCGGATGCTGCCGTGGTTCACAAGGGCGCAGCCACCTTCGGCCATCGAGGCTACGGCCGGGATCTCGGCCTGATAATCCACCTTTCCGCTTCCACCGCCCTGGGTCCTGATCCGAACAACAAGGTCCTGGTGGCGACGGTGGAGGAGGCTTTAAAGATCGGAGCGGATGCTGTTAGCATTCATGTCAATGTGGGGGCAGAGGACGAGAGCAGAATGCTCTACACGCTGGGCGAGATCTCCCGCCACTGTCAGGAATGGGGCATGCCTCTCCTGGCCATGATGTATC
>DAIO01000046.1:0-3136 GCA_002498745.1 Methanosaeta sp. UBA533
GAATGCCAGAAGTCGTCGTCTTCCTAGGGCCAAGCCTCTGCAGAGCTAGGGCAGAGGAGATTCTGCAGGCTGAATGGCGGCCTCCTGCCCGGCGGGGTGACGTTTACCGGGCGGCCCAGGATGGAGCGCGGATCATCGTTCTCATCGATGGGGTCTTCTTTCAGGACTCTTCTGTGGCGCATAAAGAGGTCATATACGCATTGGACGCAGGAGCGAGGGTCCTGGGGGCGTCGAGCATGGGAGCCCTGCGGGCCTCGGAGCTGGATGTTTATGGCATGGAGGGAGTAGGGCTCATCTATCAGGCCTATAAGAAAGGAATGCTGGTATCAGATGATGAGGTGGCGCTGACCTTTGATCCTTTCACCTTTGAGCCGCATTCAGAGCCTCTGGTGAACATACGCTTCAATCTGGAGCAGGCCTGGCAGAAGGGAGTGATCAGCACCACTGGAAAAGACAGGCTCCTTCGCTGCGCACAGGCTCTGTACTTTCCTGAGAGGAGCTATGAGATGATGATGGAGAGGGCGCGGGACTTTGTGGCAGAGGAGGAGATAGAGAGGTTTCGCGCATTCCTGGCCTCCAACCGGCTAGACTTCAAGATGGAGGACGCCATACTGGCCCTAAAGAGGGCAAAGGAGATAGCTATTGATGAGGATTAAGATCAGGTCGTTTGCCGGATTTCGATATATTCTGGGAAAGGAGAAAGATATCGATCTTCCAGGCGAGGGGGCAATGGTAAGAGATCTTCTGAACCTGTTATTCCATGATCACGCCTCGCTGGAGCCGCTTTTGTTCAAGGAAGGAAGGCTGCGCGAGGACGTAAACATCTTCCTCTCGGGAAAGAACATCGAGAGCCTGCAGTCGCTCGAGACTCCGCTGGCGGATGGAGATGAGCTGGCCCTGTTCACTGCTGTTATTGGTGGATGATATTCCGATGGTATTCGATAAGTTCAAATGATGCCGATCAGGATCAATTACAGTTTAATTGAGCTAATAGTATTCATAAAACCTATCTAAATAGATTGAAATAATAGTTTCCCATTCCCTGGGACTGTTCTCGATGGCTATGATAGAAGAGATTCAGGCTTTGAAGAAGGAACGCAGGGCGACGATTCTGGCCCATAACTATCAGATACCGGCGGTCCAGGATATAGCGGATCTGGCGGGCGACTCCCTGGAGCTCTCCCGGGCAGCAGCGGCCCTGGACTCAGAGGTTATAGTCTTCTGCGGGGTGGACTTCATGGCGGAGACGGCGGCAATCTTATCCCCGCAAAAAAAGGTGGTTCTGCCGGTGAAAGGCGCCTATTGCCCCATGGCCCACATGATCACCCCTCAGCAGCTGGATGAATTGAAGGCTCTCTATCCTCGCGCAGCGGTGGTATGCTATGTGAACTCCACCGCCGAGATCAAGGCGAAAAGCGACATCTGCTGCACCTCAGCCAATGGGGTGCAGGTGGTAGAATCGCTATCTGAGGATGAGGTCATATTCGTGCCGGACAGGAACCTGGCAGCCTATGTGGCCCGCCATACGAAAAAGAAGATCATACCCTGGAACGGCTACTGCTATGTTCATGACCAATTCACCCCGGAGATGGTGAAGGCAGCTCGCAAGCTTCATCCCCAGGCAGAGGTTCTGGTCCATCCGGAGTGCCGGCCGGAGGTGATCGACCTGGCCGATTTCGTCTACAGCACCGCAGGCATGTGCAAGCATCCCGATACCAGCCGGGCACGGGAGTACATCATCGGCACGGAGGTGGACATGATCTACCGGCTGAAGAAGGCCCATCCGGATAGAGAGTTTTATCCTCTGAGCGAGGAGGCCATCTGCCAGAATATGAAGAAAACCACCCTTCCAGATATCCTCAGGGCGCTCAAAACGCTGGAGCCGCGGGTCAGCGTGCCAGAGGAGATCGCTGTGCCAGCGAAAAAGGCGATCGAGAGGATGCTGAGGGTGAAGGTTTAAGGATTGTAAAGAAAGGCAGTGTGAAAAAGGATTCTAAAACTGAGCTCTCTTTGCTAAGCAGAAAGCCATTCTTCTCTGCTGATCTCACCTTGCCTCAGGATTTTCTTTATCAGATCAATGCTAACATCAGCTCGATGTGGATTTGGGACCATTACTCTGATCGTTCCTTTTCACATGAGGGGATGCGGTCCTTTGCCGGTATAAGGGCCTTCGAATCCGATAGCATGTAGTTTTCTTATGAGTTCATTCCGCGAAACCGGATATAACTTTGACGTGCTTTATGCCTCGACTGGTGCTCTTATAGTTTGGCCTTCAATAACCGGGATGGGTAAATCGAATCTCAGACTGAACGCAATCCAGTCTTCTATGGCCATCCTCAAATTATCCTGGCACTCTTGATGAGTTTTGCCAGTTGCCCAAACGCCCTTTAATTCGGGCACTTCGCCGTAATAACGCTCTTGGTCATCTATGACTTCATAGACCGCCTTAGAGATAGCTGCTTGGATGTATTCGCAGAACACACTTGAACGATAATGCAACGTTGGATGATATAGCTTTATCTCAGAATCTCAATCTTGTGGATCATCAAGCGCTTTTGTCATGGGTGGACGCTAGCTTTTCCGGCCAGACCGTCCCCTGGGGTCCGGTCGGGGCCGGGAGCCTCGGAAGGGCCACTCGCTCGCGGGGCGAGAGTTCGCCAGCAGCAATAAGCACGGCCAGCAACATTTGAGTAGATGTCCATGGAATACCGTTGACCTCATAGATGTTGATTTCCGCAATACCGATAACCGAAGAGTGCGTTTCAGGCTCGCGAGAATCGGATACAAAAATGTCTTATAACCAATAGCCTGCGTCCAGAACATGACCACGGGATCGATCTTGCGCCCGCGCTTTATCAGTCCTGTCTCTCTTGCTTGTATCTGAGCCACTCCGGTGGGAAGAGCTCACAAAGCATAATGAGACAATTTTAATATATATTAGTGAAAATGCAATATACTGATCGAACCGAAGGATTGATTTGAAATGGCGCTGACTATTCAGGTAGATGACATATGGTGCTGCATAAAATACTAAGATCGCCGAAAAGAGACAACTCTTCGGATAAGGGATTGGTCAACTTTTATCCTTATTATGCAGGATTTTCTCCCTTATTCTGCTGTGTCGATTATGCTTAAA
>DAIO01000118.1:0-3982 GCA_002498745.1 Methanosaeta sp. UBA533
TTTCCGTCTCCGCCACCCGGATGATACCAGTGGGCACAGACGCCATCTCCCCAGCGCCGCATCATGATATCTACTCCATCGAGGATCTGTCCATGCTCATCCACGCCATCAAAGAGGCTACAAACTACGAGAAGCCGGTATCGGTCAAGATCGCTGCTGTGCATAACTTCGCCGCCATTGCCGCGGGGATAGTTCATGCTGGCGCGGACATCATTGCCATCGATGGCCTGCGGGGGGGCACCGGGGCTGCTCCCAAGGTGATCAGGGACAATGTGGGAATACCCATTGAGCTGGCCATATCCTCTCTGGACAGACGCCTCCGCCAGGATGGCATCAGGAACAGGTGCTCGATCATCGCCGCTGGCGGAATTCGCTGCAGCGCAGATGTGATCAAAGCCATAGCCCTGGGTGCAGATGCCGCCTATATCGGCTCGGCAGCTCTCATTGCCATGGGCTGCAATCTCTGCCAGAAGTGCTACACCGGCAAATGCAACTGGGGAATCTGTACCCAGGACCCGCGTCTAGCGGGGCGGCTGAATGTGGATATCGCCTCCCAGCGGCTGGTTAACCTCATATCTGCCTGGTCTCATGAGATTCAGGAGATGCTGGGGGGAATGGGGATCAATGCCCTGGAGAGCCTGCGCGGCAACCGTGACCATCTGCGGGGCGTGGGTTTATATGAATGGGAGCTGGATGTCCTGGGAATAAAGGGTGCGGGAGAATGATTCAGTATAATGAGATCTCCCTTATCCCAACAAGTACCATGGCTTCAGGAGGTTTGTTTTTGGGAGCGGTTGAGATCAATGCCGACGGGCTCCAGACCAGAGATTTGAACGACCGGCTGCGAGATCTGATGCTGGCTGGGAAGAGAAAAGTGATAATCAGAAATGTATGCGGCCAGCGATATATTGGCACCAGACTGTACTCGCCGGAGAGGCACCGGATGGAGATCGATATCTTCGGTACTCCTGGAAATGACCTGGCTGCCTTCCTCTTCGGTCATAGGCTGGTCGTGCATGGCAATGCTCAGGACGGGGTTGGAAACACCATGGATGATGGAGAGATTGTGATTGAGGGTAGAGCGGGAGATGTCTTAGGCTTTTCCATGCGTGGAGGGACGATCTATGTGCGGGACGGCTGCGGCTACAGGACCGCTCTGCATATGAAAGAGTACGAGGGCAAAAAGCCGGCTCTTGTCATAGGCGGGACGGCTCAGGATTTTCTGGGCGAGTACATGGCTGGAGGGACAGTCATCCTCCTGGATCTCAAAGGCCAGGGCCACAGGGCGAACTTCATAGGATCAGGTATGCATGGCGGGACCATATATCTGCGGGGCTCAGTTAACCGCTCGCAGGTGAGCGAACAGGTGGAGATCTCACCGATTGATGAAGCCGATCGGGGGATTTTAGACCAGTATGTGTCCGGTTTCATTGAAAAATTCCCTGATCTCGAACTGATTCCGGAAGAGGTCCTAAAAGATGATTTCGTCAAGCTCATCCCGAGATCAAAGAGGCCCTATAGCGATCTATATACATACTGAGAATTTGACGAAATAGCTGTTAGTATAACTGCCAGTATATCTGATAGGAAATTTGCTGTTAGGTTGTTGGAGGTTAGGAATGGCAAGAGCACTTGTTCCAACGGTCTGTCCGTACTGCGCCGCAGGCTGCGAATTTTTCATCGCAGTCCAGAAGGGGCGCGCTTCGGGGATCGAATACATGCCGGATCACCCGGCAAGTGAGGGGGCTCTCTGCTCCAAGGGAAATGCCGCTTTGGAGATCCTCGATCATCCCGACCGGCTTCGAACTCCACTGAGGAGGAAAGGAGATGACTGGGAGAGGATATCCTGGGATGAAGCCCTGGACTTGGTGGCAAAAGGCCTGGATAGGGCTCTGAATAGTTATGGGCCGGATAGCATCGGCTTTTTGTCCTCCTCTAAATGCAGCAACGAGGAGAACTATCTCTTCCAGAAGCTGGCCAGATATATTGGCTGCAGGAATGTGGACAGCTGTGCCCGGCTCTGTCATGCCCCTTCAGTTGTGGGGCTGAACCGCACCTTGGGCGCAGCAGGAATGACCAATCCCATTTCTGACATCGCCAACTCAAAGTGCATCTTTATCATTGGATCGAACCTTGCCGAAAACCATCCAGTCCTCTCCCGCTGGGTCCACCGGGCTCGTGATGCAGGGGCGACGGTAATAGTCGCCGATCCCCGCCGGACTCATACCACCTGGATGGCAGATACCTTCCTTCCTCTGAAGCCGGGAACAGATGTGGCTCTGCTCAATGGCCTGGCCCATGTGATCATTAAAGAGGGACTGGTCAACAGATCCTATATAGAAGAGCATACACGGGGCTTTGTGGATCTTGTGGCGGCAACGGTCGAATATACCCCAGAGAGGGTGGCTGACGTAACGGGCGTTCCTGCCGGCGATATCGTCCAGGCGGCACGATCTTATGCCACATCCCCGGCCTCGGTTATCCTCTATTCCATGGGAATCACCCAGCACACCACCGGAACGGATAATGTTCAGGCCATTGCCAACCTGGCCCTGATCTGCGGCCAATTGGGCAGGGAGGGAACAGGAGTCATGCCTTTGCGCGGCCAGAATAATGTGCAGGGTGCCTGCGATATGGGTGCACTGGCCGAGTTTTATCCCGGCTACAAGAAGGCAGACAACCCGGAAACGCTCAAGCTCTTCGAGGCCGGCTGGGGGATAGAGGGACTTCCTCTGGGAAGAGGGTTCACTGCTACAGAGATGATCGAGAGGGCAGGAGTGGGCAAGCTTCGGGCGATGTACATCATGGGAGAGGACCCGGCAAGCTCCGAGCCCTGCAGCCAGAATGCGCAAAAAGCCCTGGAGGCCCTGGATTTTCTGGTGGTGCAGGATATCTTCATGACTGCAACCGCAAAGCTTGCTGATGTTGTTTTGCCTGCAGCGGTCTGGGCGGAGAAGGAGGGGAGCTACACCAGCACTGAAAGAAGGGTCCAGTGGAGCTCGAAAGCCATCGAGCCGCCGGGAAGCGCCCTTTCGGACCTGGATATCATCTGCCGGGTTGCCGGCCGGATGGGGTTGGATTTCAGCTATCCTGATGCGGAATCGGTTTTGGCGGAGATCAACCGCCTGGTGCCCCAGTATGGCGGAATAACCCGGGAGCGTCTGGATCTGCATGGCCTGGTCTGGCCCTGTCCCGATTCCAGCCATCCTGGAACGCCCATTCTTCATGCCGGGGGATTCAAGCTGGATGGTGGCCGGGCGGCGATTGTGCCTGTTCGATACAGGCCGCCGGCAGAGCCGATAAGCTCTGAATATCCATTTATCCTCACCACCGGGCGGGTGGCAGTTCATCATAACGCCGGGTCCATGACCCGTCGCAGTCCATCTCTTCAAAAGCGCGAGCCGGATCTCTTCTTAGAGGTCAATCTAAAGGATGCTCAAGAGCTGGATGTGGCCGATGGAGATGAGGTGACTGTGGCCTCGGATCGAGGAGAGACTGTGGCGGTGGCAAGGCTCACAGATGGGATGAAAAGAGGGGTGGTGTTCATGCCTTTCCATTTCCCAAGAACCAACCTCCTGACCTCTGAATTTACCGATGACGAGGCTTGGATACCTGAGTTCAAGGTCTCCGCATGCAAGATCACCAAGAGGGATTAGATGCCAGTTTATGTTGATATCAGCAGATGTATAGGATGCCGGTCCTGCGAGGTGGCCTGCGATCGGGTGCATGGTGGCAAAGGGCATGTGAATGTTCATTTTGTAGGAAGTCTGGCATCAGTTCCGGTCTTCTGCCATCACTGTGAGGAGGCCTGCTGCACCATGGTTTGCAGTACCGGAGCCCTGCATAAAGAGGGAGATAGAACGGCCTTTGATGTGGACAAGTGCACTGGCTGTGGCCTGTGCCAGCTGGCCTGTCCATTTGGGGTGGTCTGGACGGACAAAATCGCCCATAAATGCGATCTGTGCTCGGGCCTGGAGATGCC
>DAIO01000040.1:0-15086 GCA_002498745.1 Methanosaeta sp. UBA533
CAATGGCCACATGACTGAGAAATCTTGTTAAAACTGGTTGTGAAAAGTGCGTTCAGGCGATTACTACTATCATAACAGATATCAGTAGGCATCATATTTTTGCGCGGAGGTTTTTATTCTCTGTGAAACCATTTCACAATGCCTGCCAATATCGAAAAATTTAGAGTGAGACTCATGAGACGACTGGTTTGCCAAAAAATTTTTAGAAGTTGTGCGCGCGGGACTCGCGACATAGAGGCGATAAATAGCATCAGAAAATAATGTGGTAGGAGAAGATTGATGAGATTTATGATGTGAAATATTGTGAATTGTCTAAGACGCCTGGTGGAGCTCGAAGTACTCATCTATCAACCAGTCTCCGACCTCTTTAAGATATCTGCGTCTTCGCTCATCTTCAGCAATTAATTGAAAAACTTCAGAGAGATCCTCGTCCATCAGATCATGTTATTCGCTTGCGACATTTAAACCTATCGAATCTATGTTCTGCTCTTTATTATCCTTGGATCTTCCCCTCCCCAGGATCAGAGCAACGTAATAGGGCTCAGAGCTCCTCTTCAATGGCCCGGCATGAATAGGATGGTCTCCGCAAATAATCAACAGTGTCTTTTCATCTGCCTCTTCTGCGATATCGCCAATGCAGCTATCGATATACAAAACAGCGCTACGAATGCCGCTCCATTCCCGACCCATGTGCACGCTTTTGTCGATTCCAATGAAATAAGAGACGAGAAGCCTGGGACCCTCTCGCAGGGATTGCAGGGTCATGCTGCAGGCCTCTCGATCAAACTCCTCCGGAGGAATACGGTCCGATATTCCATGGATGATCTCGATCAGACCCTCGTAGACCTCAGCTCCGTTTGTCTCCATTATCACCGCAGATCGCAGACCTGCAGCGCTGGCGATCTCAGGCAGGCTGAGGATGCTTGATTCCTTTGCCCCTGCCTTATCAAAGATCTTATGATGCTCGGGCACAAGGCCGCTCAGAATGCTGGCGATGGCAGGAGTGGTGTGATTGGAGACTGCTTTGGCTCTGAGAAGAATTCCATCACCTAATAGACGAGATGTGTTCTTCAGACAGGGCAAGAGATGCATCAGCAGGTCATATCCCAGGCTGTCTACTATTATGATTGCGGCATTTCTGCAGCCCCATCCCTCCACCAGATCGATTGCCCTGCCATCATTGATAGGCAACTGGATTCCCAGCAATCGAGCGACAGTGGGCGCTATATCGAGCTGGCTGAATGTTCGCTCGGATTCGGTAGTCGGCTCTGATTCGGTGGTGGTCATGAACATCAATGCCTCCTACTATCTCAACTCATATAATATCCCACCCAGTCTGCCTGGTTAATAGCAGACAGCTCCTCGTCGGTCTTAAATAAGAAAAGAGAAAACGCAAAGGAGACCATGATGATAAAGAAAACCTCCCAGATCATCGTTGCAGCGTTGTTGATCTTGGTTATGGGAGAAGCTATAGCATCGAATTTGAACATCGACTATAGTCATAACGTTGCCGGAACCGGCACCGTCATGACCAATTTCGAGATGGGCTCTCCGGAGAACACCAAAGCCATTGGAGAGGTTCATGGAACAGGTGAGATATTGAACAAGTACATATTCTCCACCAACAGCTCTGAGAACATCACCATTCTGGATCAATTCCTGTTCACAAAAGCACAACCATCCAATGTTACCACCATTGAAAGCTATCCCGTGATGGAGAGAATGCCGGGCAGCTTCAGGCTTCTGGGAACGAGCTGGTCGGGACAGATTAATGCTGAGAGGATATCATCTTCGCCCCGGGCCAAAGACTTATAAATTATTCATCAAATAGAAAGTGACATGGCAAAAGGGGCAGATGCCATGGACATTTCCCTGAAGCTCGATGAGCTGAAGGAGCTATGCAAAGACTGCACGGATTTTATCTGCAGGCAAAAGGAGATTTTGGTTGTCTCCCATGTAGATGCAGATGGGCTCACCGCCGCTGCCATCATATGCACCGCCCTGGATAGGCAGAACATCGACTACAAGCCCCTCTTCTTCCGGCAGCTTGATGAGAACGCTCTGGAGGAGGTTGCCGACCAGGGTGCGGATCTGGTCATATTCACCGATCTGGGCAGCGGGATGATCCAGGAGATCCTGGAGAGGAACCTGCAGGCCATCGTAGCCGATCATCATAAACCCAAAGCCTGCCCAGCACAACCCCTGGCCCACATCAACCCACATCTGGTGGGAGCAGATGGGGCAAACCAGCTTAGCGGCAGCGGTAGCGCTTTTCTTCTGGCCAGAGCCCTGGCATCCAGCCCTGGCGCTAACGACGATCTGGCAGATTTAGCGGTGGTGGGGGCGGTGGGAGACCTGCAGGATATGGCCAGCGGTCAGCTTATCGGTCTGAACCGCTACATCCTGGACATAGGCTCAAGAGCGGGAGCAGTCCATTTCTCCAGAGACATCAAGCTCTTCGGCAAACAGACCCGCCCGGTCTACAAGATGCTGGAGTACTCCCAGGATCCATACCTTCCCGGCCTCTCAGGAAAAGAGGACGCCTGTATTGCTTTTCTTAAGGAGGTGGGAATAAGCCTGGGTGGAGAGAAGTGGAGGCGCTGGATAGATCTCAGCCAGGAGGAGAAGTCCTCATTGGTCACAGCCATCGTTCAGAAAGGGCTGCGCAATGGCATTTCCAATATCAGGCTGGAAAGGCTGATCGGAGAGGTCTATATCCTGCTGAAGGAGAGGGAGGGAACCGAGCTCAGAGACGCCTCTGAGTACTCCACCCTGCTGAACGCCACCGCCCGTTATGGTCATGCCGGAGTTGGGCTGGAGGTCTGCCTGGGAGATAGGGATAAGGCCTTCGATGAAGCCCATACCCTCCTGGGCCAGCACCGCCAGAACCTGGTGGCTGGCTTGAAGCTGGTTTCAAAGAGGGGAATCACCCCATTGAACAGCATCCAGTACTTCGACGCCGGAGATGCGATTTTGGATACGATAATAGGAATTGTAGCCGGCATGAGCTTCCAGATGGCAGACCGCAGCCGGCCCATCCTCGCCTTTGCTCAGAATGTGGAAGGGGATCTCAAGGTATCTGCCCGGGGGACCCAGGATCTGGTCCGGTCCGGCCTGGACCTGGCATATGCCTTATCCCTCTCCGCCCAGGCGGTTGGAGGAGTGGGTGGAGGCCATAACGTCGCCGCCGGAGCGACCATTCCTATGCAGGCAAAACAGGAATTCCTGGAAATGATGGACCGAATCGTGGCCGAGCAGCTTTCCTACAAAAATAATATAAAATAAAATATATACAGGACGAATTATTTCAGTTAACACTCATGCGCAGGGAAGAGAGCCATAACCACACTCATTCATATGGTCCTTGGCCACCATTATCTGCTCCTCGATGCTGAAGTTGCCTATGAAGAGGTGGTTGATCCGCGATTGCTCATGCTTCAAATCCCCCTTCTCAGGATCCAGGACTAGATAGCCTAAGCGTCCAATGCCAATGAAATCCGCATCGATGACGATCTCGGTGAGATTGGCCTCTGTTCGCAATTCCATCTTTGTCGAGAGGCGGGTGGCATCGGTAAACTCCTTGGTCGCCGTCATTTGCAGGGGATAATTTTTAACTGTTGTGCTCTCGCGAAACTTCTGGTCATAGGAGAAGAGGTGGGCATTAGGATTGCTCTTGCTGCCTATCTCCATCAAATAATGATCTGCATTGATCGGAACCAGGAGGACAAGCAGAATCACCAACCCGGAGAGTCCCGCCACGATCCGGCCTCTTGCCGCTATGATATTATCACATCTCCCTAAATAGGCTCCACCAGTACTCTTCATCCATCTCTGCAGAATAGACAGTCACTGCCGGCCCTTCCATGAAGGCTTTATCCTTCTCAAAGTTAATGATCAGCGGCCCACCTTTCGTCTCCACCAGCACCTCATCCCCGACCAGCCCCATTCTGCGGGCAACGCTGGCAGAGGCCACCGCCCCGGTTCCGCAGGAGAATGTCTCGCCCTCTACCCCTCGCTCGAATGTTCTGATCTGCAGTGATGAGCCCAGCTTGACGAAATCGACGTTTGCTCCCTCCGGAAAAACGCTGCAATTCCTTATTGGTGGTGCCGCTTCGTAGATATCTATGTCCAGGTCATCCACAAATATAACAGCATGAGGAACACCAGTATTCACTGCACAGACCCTGAATTCCCCCATCTGCTCGTCCATGAGATCTCCAGAACCGCAGGCGGGAATGGATGGACGATTGAACCTGGGAACGCCCATATCCACCCTGGCCCAGAAGCTGCCATCCCTCTCCCGGACCTGAATCGGTATTATGCCCGCTAAGGTCTCCACATCAAAGGATTGACCCACATAGCCCGACTCCCAGGCGTACTTGGCAAGACAGCGTATGCCATTGCCGCACATCTCCGCCTCTGAGCCGTCCGGCTGAAATAATCTCATGCCCAGGTCCGCACGCTGGCTGCTTGCCAGAAACAGGACACCATCTGCACCTATGCCGAAGCTACGACGGCAGCAAGCGATCGCAAATCTCCTCTTCGCACTCTCAGCCACGAGCTCCCTTGAGATCTCATCCACCAGAATGAAGTCGTTGCCGTTCCCATGCAGCTTGGCAAAGCCAAGGCTGTGTGGTAGAAAGGGATCGTCTTTGAGCTCTACCTCAGAAATCTCTGCCAGCTTCATTTTATATACCATGCATCCTTTTTCTAAAGCTTGTTATGTTGTGGTGGTGATTTGGTATTAAACCCATTCTACAGGTGGCAATGGATCTCCTGGAGCTAGACAGATCGATTCAGATAGCCAAAGAGGCCGTCCTTGGTGGAGCGGACTGGATCGAGGCCGGAACACCCCTCATCAAGAGCGAGGGCATGGACTCTGTGCGCGAGATGAAGAAAGCCCTTCCCGGGACGAAGATCGTAGCGGATATGAAAACCGTCGACACCGGTGCCATGGAGGTGGAGATGGCGGCCAAGGCCGGGGCAGATATAGTGGCCTTGCTCGCAGCATCAGACAACTCCACCATCGAGGATGCACTTCGGGCGGCGCGCAAGTATGGCGTGCAGATAATGATGGATCTGCTCACGGTTCCTGACCCGGTTGGCCGTTCCCGTGAGCTGGAAGAGCTGGGAGTGGACTACATCTGCGTTCATGTGGGAATAGACCAGCAGATGACCGGCAAGGACACCATAGATTTTCTTAAGCAGATCGTCAAAGAGGTAAAGACCCCGGTGGCCGCCGCAGGGGGAATGGACGCGGCTTCCGCTGCTGACGCCGTGGCCAGCGGTGCCGCCATTGTCATCGTCGGCGGAAGCATAGTGCGCAGCGCGAATGTCACCGAATCAGCCCGGAAGATTCGCGAATCTATCGACGTTGCCCAGGCCAGCACCACCCCCAAGATGAGCCTGGAAGAGGAGATCGTATCCCTGCTGCGCAGCGTCTCTTCATCCAATATATCCGATGCCATGCACCGCAAAGGGGCTATGCGCGGAATTCATCCCCTGATTCCGGGAAAGAAGATCGTGGGAAAGGCGATAACCGTGCAGACCTTCGCCGGTGACTGGGCAAAGCCCGTCGAGGCCATCGACCTGGCCGGTCCCGGTGATGTCCTGGTGATCTACAACGGCAGCAAAAACATCGCCCCCTGGGGAGGACTGGCCACACTGAGCTGCAAGATCAAGGGGGTAGAGGGTGTGGTCGTCGATGGCGCAGTGCGAGACCTGCAGGAGATAAGGCCAATGGACTATCCGCTCTTCTCTTCGGATGTAGTTCCCAATGCAGGGGATCCTAAAGGCATGGGAGAGATCAACTCTGAGATAGTCTGCGGCGGCCAGACGGTCCGGCCCGGCGACTATATCGTTGGCGATGACAGCGGTGTGGTGGTAATTCCCAAAGAGAGGGCATATGAGATCGCAAGAAGAGCAAAAGAGGTCGAGAAGACGGAAAACAGGCTCTTTGAGGAGATCAGCCGTGGGAAGACGCTATCTCAGGTGGTAAGCCTGCAGAAATGGGAAAAAATCGGATAAATAGATTTAAATATTCTGAAAAAGGGCCAGAAGACGCTAAAGGAGAATTATATGGAACTGGACGATATCATTTCCAAGTATCCGCCCAAGCAGATGATGCTGATTCCCATAGTCGTCATCATCTTAGCATTGATCAGCTTGGGTGTAACCTATCTCAACACGGGATCGCCCGTGAATCTGGGGATAGAGTTCACGGGAGGCACATTAGCAACAGTGCCAGCTACTGAATCCAAAGATGCCGTAGTCGGAGAGTATGATAAATACCCTCTGGCAGATGTGAGAGACGTAGGCAGCCGATACATGATTCAGTTCGGCCCCATGAGCGATGAGAAGTATACAGAACTTGCCCAGCAGATCGTTACCAAATACGGCGATGATGCTGAGATCAGACATATGGGACCCATATACAGCCAGGAGCTTCAGGCCCAGGTAATAAGGTACCTCCCACTCTCGTTCATCCTCATGGCCTTGGTGGTATTCGTAGTATTCAGGCAGGTCTTTGTCTCATTGCTGGTAGTGCTCTGCGCTCTGGCTGACATCCTGACGGCAGCGGCATCCATGAATTTGACTGGAGTCCAGCTCTCCCTGGGGACTGTGGCTGCGCTTCTCATGCTCATCGGCTACTCGGTTGATACCGATATTCTGCTCACGATGAGGGTCTTGAAGCGCAAAGGGGCAACCGATGAGAAGATCAAAGGAGCGATGGGGACCGGCCTGACCATGGCCGCAACCACATTATCCGCTGTGATCGCCCTTATCCTTGTCTCCAATCTCCTTCATCTCATAGTACCCTCATTCAGCCGGATGGATGTCATCGCCGACATGACAACTGTGCTCGTCTTCGGCCTGGCAGCGGATCTCTTGAACACCTGGATCACCAATGCTCAGGGGCTGAGATGGTACCTGAGCCGGCCACGAAAGGCAGCAAGGGGGCAGAAGAGATGAGCCTGATACAAGACCTGTCCAAAGACAAGAGGGTACTGCTATTTGCCCTATTCTTAGCGGCGGCGTTGATCTGCGTGGGGGCCTTCGGCCTCAAGTACGGCCTGGACCTGCAGGGCGGATCGTACCTTCAGCTAAAGCTGCAGGGGGCTATGGTCCAGGTGGATGCAGATCCTGAGAGCATTCTCCTGTATCAGTTTGCCAACAGCTCCGTGGATAGGCATGGCGACAGCTACATTGTGACTGTGCCGGGCAAGATCGATGCGACGCTACCAACTGACCTGGGATATCTGGGCGCAGAGACAGCAGCGCTTGCCAATGCCACCAAGATCACCATACCTGCTGCTCCAGAGACGGTAATCATCACTTACCTGCAAAAGAACCTTGATGCTGACGTCAAGATCGTGCAATTTGCTCCCGTCCTGTATGAGATCAGGACCAACGTCACCAGGGAATCGCTAGATGCCCTCCTCGCCCCGGTAGGAGGAAAGGTGCCCACTGGCGAGGATACCTTCGTCGAGGGCCTGACCAAGGAAACAGTGGAAGAGACGAAACGGGTTCTTGACTCCAAGCTCAACCGCCTGGGGCTGCAGGACATCAGAGTGAGGATGGTGGATAACAAGTACATCCTCATCGACCTTGCTGGAATGGACGTGGCCTCAGCTCAGGATGTGGTGGGCAAGCCTGGCAAGTTCGAGATAAGGATCCAGACTGAGGACAACCAGACCATGCATGTCATCTATGGTGATGCCGTTGAGTCTGTGGATATCCCCAGAGGAGATCAGCAGGGCAATTGGGGAGTGCCCTTCACCCTATCCGAGGAGGGGTCGGCAGCCTTCCAGAAAGCAGCCATAGATACGGGCGCGGTCAAGAATCCCGAAGCTCACCCCATAACCATGTACCTGGATAAGGATCCCATCTTCAGCGCACCTTTATCGCCAGAGCTGGCGAGCAGTCTGCAGAAGGTCCCCTCTCGCGGGCTGGAGGCGCGCGTGGGCGCAGGAGATGAGGGCTCCCAGGATGCAAAGGAGCTTCAAATTCACCTCCAGGAGGGCGCTCTGCCGGTCAATGTGGAGATCGTGGGATCAGGACAGGTATCTGCCGCTCTGGGCAAGCAGTTCAAGATCCAGATGGTCATAGCAGGCCTGATCGCCCTCCTGGCAGTTGCGGGCATGATATACTACCGCTACCGTGAGAAGAGAATCGTTCTGCCCATGCTCTTTACCTCGCTGAGCGAGGTGGCGATAATGCTGGGAGTCTGGTCCCTGGCCAAATGGCAGCTCGATCTGGCCAGCCTGGCCGGCATCATCATGGTGATAGGGACGGGCGTCGATCAGCTGGTCATCATCACCGATGAGTTGATCAGAGGAGGCGAAGCAGCGCCAGCTGTATCCGACCGGAGCATTAAGGAGAGGGCAGCGGAGGCGGCAGAGAAGGCGGGCGTGGACAAAGTGGCGGCCACCACCAGCAAGATCTATTTGAGCCGACTATCCCGGGCCTTTGCCATAATTCTGGGCGCAGCAGCGACGACGATCATGGCCATGCTGCCGCTTCTCTATATGGGATTCGGTGCCTTGACCGGGTTCGCCCTGATCATCATCATTGGAGTGGTCCTGGGAACGCTGGTGGCCAGGCCTGCCTATGGCAGAATCATAGGTTACATCCTGGGCACACACTAAACGGAAAAAGAAGTGGAATCAGGAGAGGTTATCGGCTGCAGGCCGGAAGATGGTCTGCATGCCAATTATTTTTGCTCTATTTTTTCATCATTCCATTGATGGTGGCGCCAGCGAAAGCTGCACCTACGACGATGTTCAAGAAATAGGTGATCAAGCGCCACAGGACGATAAGAGGCAGCAGCAAGGCAGGAGAGACAACGGTGGAATAAAGGTAGCTCATCCCCAGCTCGGCTATGCCGCTGGCCCCAGGGGTCAACGGCAAGAGGCTCATTATCGCCAGGATGTTCTGGGCGGTGACTGAGAGAAGAATGCTGGGGTCCTGAGCCATACCCGCCAATAAAGCAGAGGGAACCAGAAAATCGCTAAGCCAGATTAATGCCGTCATCACCACCAGCACCGGCAAACAGCGCATTGTCTCTTTAGCAAGCTGAATTCCTGCGTCCCGGAAGAGCCATATCTCCCGCTCTATGGTGAGGACGATGGCTCGGTTACCGGTCTTCTTCTTGATCCACTCCATCAGACGGGCAACCCTCTTCGGCCGTATGATGAGCTGCCTGAGAAATGCCAGGAAAGCCAGGAGAAAGAACAGGAATATCGCTCCAACCTTCAGGCCGAAGCCGGCGAAAAAGCCGGAGACCATGAGAAAAAAGGCCAGCGAGGTCAAGAAGAATATGCTATCAAGGAGCCTCTCGCTTATCACCACCGCCGTCGCAGCACCATAGCTCATGCCGTCATCTGCCAGGACCTTGATTCGCAGGGGCTCTCCTCCAGCAGAAGATGGAGTGATAGCGGCAAGGAAGTTCGAGGCCAGGGTGCATCTGAAGGAGAGAGGGAATGTTATTTGGTGACCGGCCATGGATGCAAGCAGCTTGAGCCTGAGAGCATAAAGCATCCAGGAGAGCACATGAAGGGCGACCGCCAGAAGAAGGAACCACCCGTTGACCCGGGAGATCAACTCCCAACTTATATCAGCATCGGTATAATAAAGAATGAAGATAATGGAGACCAGGCTCATCAGAGCGGCGAACAATGTGGCCTTCAATCTCTCATTCATCAATTGGAAGGTAGATCTATTCTGTAAATACTTATTGACTCAAAGATCTCCCAGGACACCGCTCTCAAGCCACCTCTCTGTAGACCGACTCCATCATATCCAGGGCTCTCGGCCAGGAGTACTTCTCTTCCACCGCAATTCTGCCCTTCTGGCCGAGGTTCATCCTCAGGTTCGGGCTCTCATGCAGCTCGAGTATCATCTCGCCCATCTCCGTGGGGCTGGAATAGATCATTCCCCCTTCTCCTGCCACCTCCGCCACCCCAGGAGTGTTGAAAGCCAGGACGGGAGTCTCGCAGGCCATGGCCTCGAGAAGGACGATGCCAAATGCCTCCAGGCGGTTCTGGGTGGGGAGGACCAGAACCTCGGCATGAGAGAGGGCATCGATGAACCGGGACCGATCCAGCCTGCCGGTGAACCTGGCCCTGATCTTGAGCTTTCTGGCCATCTCCTCCAGGCGGCTTCGGTCGTAGCCATCCCCTACTAAGACCAGCTCGAGGTCAGCCTTCTTCTGCACCTCGCTCATGGCCTGGATTAGGGACTCGATTCCTTTGTAGTGCAACAACCTACCAGCATAGAGAACATAGCCCTTCTTCTCTCTCTTTCGGGGATAGAGGGATACGTCCACTGCATTGGGCACTATCTTCGTCTTATGAACATAGTCCTTCAAGATGGTAGAGGTTTCTGCATAGCTTTTTGTGGTTGAAATCACTATCTTTGCCCGGTCCAGGATGGGCCGGATGATCTCCCTGTTCACCCCCTCCACTGCGGCCCCAATGGATCTAGGGAGATAGTGTCCATTCAGGTTCCCCGGGATCACCACATCGTTATGGTAGGTGACCACATGAGGAGACGAATCCCGGAGCATGAAGGCAAACAGAGGGCTGGGCACATGGCTGTGATATATGTCCGCCTTAAGGTTGGGCCGCCTGATAGGAATAGGAACATAAAAAAGGTCGATGCTGGGAATGCGGACGAACCCATTATTCCATCTTCCGCATGATGAGGCCACAGTTACCTGGTGGCCCCTCTTCGCCAGGCCGTCTGCCAGCTCCTTCACATGATACTCAACCCCGCCCAGATGGGGAGGAAAATAGGGAGATACCTGAATGATCTTCATGGATTGGAGCGGATATTGGGAGTACAACGAACTTAAAGCTAATGCAATTCAGCTATGTATCAGCCACCTTTAGCATGATGTCAGAGGAGCTATATTCAGTATTTCCGGAGGCATTAAAGCCCCTCTGGCTCATCAGCAGGTCTATCTGTTGATCTATGGAGGTCTTGAGGCGGAAGCTCTCCGCCAGTGAGTTATCGAATGAATACTCGGATGCGTGGCGGCCATCCCTGACCAGGACGGTGATCTGGTAGTCGTCGGCGGCGAGGCCCCGGGTCGACCAGCTCCAGCTATTCGACTCTGACCATCTAATCATATCCCTTCCTCCGAGCTGGAACTTGTATAGGATGGGATCGTTATCCGGGTCCATGGCCTCCGCCTTCCAGACGATGGTCTCCCCCAGAACCCGAGGGCTGGAGAGATCCGGCACAAGGCTTGAGAGGACGGGAGGCAGATTTTTGTCCATTAGTGTGAATTCAGCATCTATTGAGCCATCGAAAGAGTCCGTAGGGGCGTGCTTGCCGTCCCTGGCCAGGACAGTGATCCTATGGATGCCGGGAAGAGCATCAGATGTGTCCCAGGTCCAGGAAGGGGAAGAGGACCAGCCAGTCATATCCTGGCCATCGAGGAGGAACTTGTAGGATAGCTCGTCTCCACCAGGATCTGCAGCTTTGGCAGTCCAATTTATGATAGCGCCTATTTCGAGTGGACTGATTGCATCCGGCTTCAGCTCTGCGAACATCGGGATCTGATTGAGGGATGCAGTAGATGATGCGCTCGCTGGAACATCTGCTGGCTTTGATGGACCTTCAGGAGAGCTTACAAGAGGAGGAGTTGAGGATTCTGCAGACGATTCGGTCGGAGAGCCTATCAGGGATCCCTGTGGGCTGGGGCTCTCAGGATCAGACTCCAGCTCCCTCAGAATGGGTGGCTGGTTTTGTTCCAGTATGACCATGGTGGCATTCAAAGAGCTATCAAATGAGTCCGACGTTGAATGAAGGCCATCCATAGCCTGGACGGTGATGATATATTCGCCCGCAGGCAGATAATGCGTGAGAAAGCTCCAGCTGCCGGATCGTGACCAATTTTTCATCTCTTCACCATTGAGGAGGAAGCGATAGAGGATCCTGTCACCGTCCGGATCGATAGCCTCTGCTCTCCAGATGATCGCTGTGCCCTTTGTCTGTGGGCTGGGCATGCTCGATTGGAGGCTCTGTAGAACCGGCGGATGGTTGATTGTGGACACATTCTCAGGGCCAGATGCATTCTCAGGGAGGACTGAGAGATTAGATGCCGCCTGATTCGTGGAATTTGAGCTGGAGAGGGATTCAGCCTCCTCGGGATAAGGGCTTTCCTCAAAGATTATGCTGGCCTTGGGCAGGGCTTTTATCTCGCTCTTGCTCGCAGCAGACGGCACAGTGACGGCACCGGTCTCGACAGCAGCTTTTGCTGGCGGCGGATATTCTGCCGTCTCCGTGGCATTCTTTTTTTCCGTTTCAGTTGCAGCGGATTGTGGCTTTGATTTGGCAGAAGAGGAGCTGGAGGCTGCAGATGCGCTAACCTGGGCGACAGAGCTGCCACCGCCTCCGGCACTCAGGACGGTGACCTTTGTCTTCTCTTCAAATGAGACCGGCAAGCCATCAGAGCTCGCCATTGATTCGTTTGTGCTGTTTTCCATTTCTTCCTGATCCTCGGACTGATCATCAACCAGATCGACCAGAAGATGCTCAGATTTGTAGGGGGTCGTGCTGTCCCCTTCTTTGAATAGGAGGAGATCAAGCCTCTGCTGGCCTGGCTGTCCCTCAAGCACAAAGCCCAGCATGCTCTCCCAGGTCTCATTATCAGCCAGACGCAGGCCTTTGACGAAGATGGTGGAATTGTCAAAGGCCAGCCGGAGGGAGTAATTGACCGGAATACCTTCATGGTTGTCGATCCTCGCCTGCGCCTCCAGGTCGCGGCCAGCGGTAAGAGTCGTGTATTGCCCTTCGGATGAGCCGTCAAGCTCGCTTTTTGGCCAGGTGACCTCCAGATCGGTATAGCCCTTGGGAGAGGATAAGAAATTCATGCCAGGTTGATAATGATAAAAGGCCAGGGCCAGGCCAGCCAGAACGAGGACTGCGGCCAGGGCGATCAGGAGAGGGCCCCGGGAGGAGACGAAGCCTGATGAGGTGCGGCCAGAGGTCCTGCGACTGCGATAGCTCCTCTTCGCTCCGATCACAAACCTCTTGTTGCGAGGCAGAGCCGACCAGCGGAGATAGGATAGGGCGGCAAGAAATAGCACAAGAAAAGAGAGAATAGTGGCCAGGGATGCAGCCTGGAGCCCCCTGGGGGTAAAATACAGAATCAGACTGATGAGCCCTGCCAATAACAGAGAGGCCCCCAGAGAGAGAAGAAAGCGTCTATTCAAATCCAGGTCGCCAGCGGCAGGGAAGAGGGAGATGACTGCAAGGTAGCCGGGTATCAGTATCACCAGAGCTAAAGCAAGATATGAGCCGGCCTCTTTCAGCGGTGGAGCAAAAAGATTAGCCAGAGCAATCGCTGATAAAGAGATCAGAATGGATGCGATAAGGTACCAGGGAATCTGCCTGGCAGTCCTCAAATCATTATCCCTCCTTTAATAAAGCCTGGAAGTCCATTTGGCAACAAGCAATAAAACCTTTTTCCTTGAATTCTTCATAACTGGATCTCGATTCCCACCGGGCAGTGGTCGGAGCCATAGACATCATCGAGGATAAAAGCCGATTTCACCCGATCCCGCATGCTTAAAGAGACGAAGAAGTAGTCGATCCTCCAGCCAACATTGCGCTCGCGAGCCCTGGTTTTCATATCCCAGAAGGAGTATTTTTCCCCTTCAGGATGAAAGAGGCGGAAGGTGTCCAGGAAGCCGTGCTCTATCAATCGGTCGATCCAGGCCCTCTCCTCCGGAAGGAATCCTGATATCTTCTCATTCGGCTTGGGCCGAGCGAGATCGATCTCCTTATGGGCGGTGTTAACATCGCCGCAGATCACAATATCTCTGCCCTCGGCCACAAGCCGGTCCATGAGATCCAGGAATAGATCATAGAACCTCATCTTATAGCTCAACCTCTCCTTTGAGGCCTTGCCGTTGGGGAAGTAGACATTGAATAGCAGAAAATCCCCATAGTCGGCAACAATCGCCCTCTGCTCATCATCAAAGCCAGGCAGGCCCAATGAGTACTCCAGGCTCAGGGTTTTGGTCTTAGTGAAAAGGGCCACTCCATCCCGCCCCTTTCTGGCGCCCGGACTGAAAAACGATATGTATCCGGGAAGGCCTTTGAGCTCTTTTGGAATCTGGTCTTCTGCCGCCTTGATCTCCTGAAGGCAGAGCACATCTGGGCGATCTATCATAAGCCAGTCCACAAAGCCCTTCTTATAGATGGCTCTCAGGCCGTTCACATTCCAGGAGAGAATTCTCATAGATGGCATCCTTTCCCCTCAAATGAGAGTTATTGCCATCCGATTAATTCCTTGCGATTGTATTTCGATAATCAAGGATCTGGCTGAGACGAGAAAAGGAGAGAAAGAATGATAATCAAGAAAATCGATAACATGAGAGATATAGGGGCCATTTGCTGCTATTTGCCTATGTATATATAGGGTAATCATTATCTTTATATGATGAGAAGTGGGATGGATGAAAAGGAAAATTGAGATCATCGGCCCTAAGGTGCATGAAGTTGGCTACAGGTACTTTCTGATGAACCAGGCCATGCTTATGGGAGTAAATGGTTTTGCTGCCCAAAACCAGCTAGGCAAGAATGGCCAGCAAGAGGTGTGGGTGATCATAGAAGGATCTAAGGGTCCACTCGATGCTTTCAGTACCTTTGCACAGACAAAGCGTCCTGATGACGCAGAAGTATCGGATGTAATTATCAAGGATTTCGAAGGGTTTGTTCCTCGAATGGTTGACTTTGCCTTAATTCTTACCGCAGGACAGATTGTAAAAGCAATCCCGATAATACAGGAGATAAAAGGCCACACTGCAGAGACGGCAGAGAGTCTGCGAGAAGATAGGCTCGTCAGAATGGAGAGGGATATTCAGGCAATAAAAGCAAGACTAGGGATGCCATAGAGGGTGCTTCTACGACCCGCGACAGTGAACATCAAATTTCTATAAAAGAAATTCTTATAGGAACAGCGTCATCCTGCCACCGGGCAGACCTGGCTGCAAATGGCCAGGAGGTCTTGCGAGCCATGGAAAATCGGGCTTACGATCTGGTGCTCATGGATATCCAGATGCCGGAGATGG
>DAIO01000040.1:15109-15270 GCA_002498745.1 Methanosaeta sp. UBA533
CTCTTTTGATCCGGAGTTCTGCCGCGAGCAATGCTTTAGCGCCGGGGTGGACGACTTCATCAATAAGCCGATCAGAATGAATGAGCTTGGCGCAGCCATCGAGCGCAACATGAGCATGAGCAGCAGCAAGAGCGAACCCCTCCTTTTCCAGCCTATCTGAG
>DAIO01000034.1:0-13021 GCA_002498745.1 Methanosaeta sp. UBA533
TTGAGGTCGCTAGAGGAACTCACAGGCGTTCCCGTCTTGGGAGTTCTACCCTATCTTGATCTGGACATACCATCTGAGGACTCTGTCTCCCTGGGCGACAAGAAGGCCCGCTTCTCCTCAGAAGCTGTGGAGATCGCGGTGATCAGGCTTCCCCGGATCAGCAACTTCACAGACTTCGAGCCCCTGGAGAGGAGGGCTTATATCAGATATGTGGATCTGGACGAGCCTCTGGGCCATCCGGATGCGGTGATCATACCGGGAACCAAAAACACCATATCCGACCTTTTGGAGATGGAGAAGAAGGGCATGGCGGATCAGATCAGATCCCTGCAGGGGACTCCAATCCTCGGCATCTGCGGGGGCTATCAGATCCTGGGAAAGGAGATCATCGACTGCGGGGTAGAGGATACCGAAGGCATCCTGCCCGGGCTGGGATTGCTCAATGCTACCACCCGCTTTGACCAATATGAGAAGAGGACGGTGCAGGTGAGAAAGCCAGTCACTGGTGGGGGCCCAATCCTGGATAGAATCAGCGGCCAGGAGGTCACAGGCTATGAAATTCACATGGGAGTGACAGCTTCCATGGATCCGGCTGCCTTTGGAGATGATGGCGCAGTGGCGAGCAGCGGCCTGGTGATAGGCACCTATCTGCACGGCATCTTTGACAACCAGAACTTAAGGGACGCATTCCTGGATTTCCTATATGAGAGAAAGAATTCAACTGGGATCAAGGCGTCAGGGCTAAAGGCAGAGGGCAAATCTCATCGGGCGAAGGCCCAAAAGGGCAGTGGCTACAGGGAACTGGCCGAGGCGGTAGAGGCCCACCTGGATATGGAAAAGGTCTGGCAGATGCTCGAATTGGAGGCGTAGAGAGGATTCAATGAGGCTGGGGGTGTTGTTTTCCGGGGGAAAGGATTCGGTATTTGCCTGCTGGAGGGCGCAGGAGAGGAATACTGTAGCCTGCCTGATAACCCTTCTCTCCCAAAATCCGGACAGCTATATGTTCCACACCCCAAACATCCGCTATGCCTCTTTTCAGGCCGAGGCTATGAACATACCCCAGCTCTGCAGGCCCACCCAGGGGATAAAGGAGAAGGAGCTGGAGGATCTGAAGTCCGCCCTGGCCGAAGCGCGGGACTGCTA
This sequence comes from Methanosaeta sp. UBA533, assembly GCA_002498745.1. Classification (GTDB taxonomy): domain Archaea; phylum Halobacteriota; class Methanosarcinia; order Methanotrichales; family Methanotrichaceae; genus Methanothrix. The sequence continues at coordinate 1,144 of DAIO01000034.1, forward strand.
TGGCGTCCAGGGGATCGTCACCGGGGCGATCGAGTCGGTCTACCAGGCGGCCAGAGTGCAGAGGATCTGCCATGCCCTTGATTTGTGGTGTTTCAATCCCCTCTGGCAGACCGATCAGATCGATTATCTGCAGACCCTCTTAATTGAAGGATTTCGGGTGATCATCTCTGGGGTCTATGCCTATCCCTTTGATGCCAGCTGGCTGGGAGCGGAGCTCACAGAGGAGAAGATCATGAGGCTCGCCCAGCTCCAGGAGAGGTATCAGATCAATCCCTCTGGCGAAGGTGGGGAGATCGAGACCTTTGTCCTGGACGGCCCCACCCCCCTCTTTCGAAAGAGAATCGAAATCTTAAGAGCATCCGGGACCTATGCCAATTACCGGGGCCAGTACATCATTGAGGAGATGAGGCTGGTGGAAAAATGAATGGCAAAGCAAAGATCCTCCTGGTGGACAGCTGCTATGAGGCCGATTCCCTCTCCCAATATGAGTTCGTCCGTCCGGTTCAAAGGATCCTGGAGAGGACAGGCTTTCCCTGCCAGGTCTGCCATATCTCCCTGCTGGATGAAGAGCGTCTGAAAGGCTGCGATAAAGTGGTCCTCTGCGGCACAGCCTTGAAGGATAACGAGTACCTGAATCATCTGGAGAGATACTCCTGGCTGAAGGAAGGAGACTGGCCCGTCCTGGGGATCTGTGCCGGCATGCAGATCATCGCCGCCATCTTTGGAGGAGAGATCAGCTCGCGATTCGAGCCCGCCATCGGCCCAGAGAAGATCGAAGTGGTCAGAGAGTCGGATATCCTCGGCCCCAGGCGCAAAATCGAGGTATATCATCTGCATGGCCTTGATCCCACCCTGCCCGAGGGATTCATCCGTCTGGCAGGGACAGAATTGTCACCAGAGGCCTTCTCCCAATGCTCTCAACCCATTTGGGGACTCCTGTTCCACCCAGAGGTGCGCAACCGCTGGATCCTGGAAAATTATGCGAATCTCTAAATTTTGAGCCTTGCCGGAATGCTCATTCCTTCGAAACCAATTTATGTAATGAATACTCATTTAACCGCATTATGCAAGACTATTCCCTTAATCAATTTCTCAGTCTGGCCGGGACTCCGCCTCTGGACATAGAGATCTGCGATGTAACTTTGCGCGATGGGGAGCAGATGCCGGGAGTGGTCTTTAGGGCCGATGAGAAGCTGGATATCGCCCTCCGGCTGGACGAGATCGGCGTGGAGGTTATTGAGGCGGGTTTTCCTGTGGTCTCTTCCGCAGAGATGAACGCGGTGAAAGAGGTCTGCAACCTGGGTCTAAAGGCCAAGATCTCTGCTCTCTCTCGATCAGTCAAGAAGGATGTTGATGCTGCTATTGATTGCGGCGTGGACATGATCAGCGTCTTCATCGCCATCTCGGACCTCCATCTTAAGCACAAGCTTCACATGAGCTGTCCTGAGGCCATCGCCTGTGCTCTCCAAACGGTCGAGTACGCCAAGGATCACGGCCTGATAGTGCGCTTCTCAGCGGAAGATGCAACGCGCACCGATTTTGAAATCTTAAAGAAGCTGTACAAGAAGGCGGAGGAATACCATGCCGACTACGTAAGCGTCGCGGATACTGTGGGCATCATGAACCCCCGCACGACCCACTATATGATAAGCGAGCTTCGCAAGTACGTAAAGACTCCAATCTGCATGCACTGCCATGACGACCTGGGGATGGCCCTGGCCAACACCCTTGCCGGGGCAGAGGCGGGGGCCAAGCAATTGCATACCACAGTGAATGGAATTGGCGAGCGCAGCGGCAATACTCCCTTAGAAGAGCTCTTGATCGCCCTGAGGTTGCACTACGATATCGAGAGCTATGATCTCTCCAAGATAAAGGACCTCTCCCAGCTGGTCCAGACCTATTCAGATGTTCCGGTGGCCAAGAACAAGGCGGTGGTGGGGACCAATGCCTTCTCCCACGAGTCAGGGATTCACGTGGCTGCGGTGTTAGAGGAGCCCAGGACCTACGAGCTCTACTCACCTGAGTTGGTGGGCGCAGCAAGGCATATCATCATCGGCAAGCATACCGGAGTCAAGGCCCTGAAGTACATCACCCAGAGGATGGGCTACTATCTCAAGGATCAAGAGCTAGGCGACCTATCAGAGAGGGTGAAGATGTGCAGCGAGTACAAGCATGCCATTAACTGCGAAGAATTGAGAAAGCTGATACTGAACATGGAGAACATCGAGGTCATATACCCGGGTCCTTGAATTGGCTGCCAGGCCAATCGGATTTGCACCACTTTTTCTCATCGATCTATTCAGCAGATCGAAGGGTATATCTTGCCGTTATGTACAACTCTGAATCCATGGATGCAGAATTAAGGGCTTTTTGAGGTGTGAACTGTGAAGGCGCTCATACTTTCAGGCGGCTCAGGGACGAGACTGCGACCTCTGACCTATTCGCAGCAAAAACAGCTCATTCCAGTAGCCAATAAACCAGTTCTTTTCTATGCCCTCGAGGATGTGATCGAGGCCGGGGCGGACGAGATCGGCATAATCCTGGGGCCGAACAAGGAGCAGGTCATAGAGACCGTGCGATCCGCAGATTGGTCGGTCCCCATCAAATTCATCTATCAGGGTGAGCCCAAGGGACTTGCCCACACCATCCTGGTGGCGGAGGATTTCCTGGATGAAGATTTTGTTATGTACCTGGGGGACAATATCCTAAGAGACGGCATAGTCAGCCATGAGAAGCGTTTTCATAGTCTGGGCAGCAGCGCAAGCGTTCTGCTCACCCCGGTCGACGATCCTCAGCGCTTCGGTGTGGCCGACCTGAACCCGGACGGGAGCATCAGGCGCCTGGTGGAGAAGCCCAAAGTCCCTCCCTCCAATTATGCCCTGGTGGGGGTGTACTTCTTCACCCCATTGATCATAGAGGCCTGCAAATCCATCAAACCATCCTGGAGGAATGAACTGGAGATCACCGACGCCATTCAGTGGCTGATTGAGAATGGCCATAAGGTGGATGCCTCCTTTGTGGAGGGGTGGTGGAAGGATACCGGAAAGCCAGAGGACATATTCGAGGCCAACCGCCTGATCCTGGACGATATCGATGGAAGGTGCGATGGCGAGGTGGAGGAGTCCCGGATCATGGGACGGGTGGTAATGGAAGAGGGAACCAAAATCAGGAGGTCGGTGATCAAGGGGCCCTGCATCATCGGAAGGGACAGCATTATATCCGATTCATATATTGGCCCTTACACCTCCATTGGCATCGGCTGTCAGATATGCGGCACGGAGGTAGAGGACTCGATCATCATGGATGAAAGCAGGATAGTTAATGCTGGAAAAGTGGTAGAGAGCCTGATCGGCAGGAACGTCAGGATCAAGGAATGCGATAGCCTGCCAAGAGGAAGCCGGATGATCGTGGGAGATAACTCCGATATATCGCTGTGATCGCTATGAATCTTCTTGTTACCGGGGGCCTTGGCTTTATCGGCAGCAACTTCATCCGATTAATGCTGAACCGGCATGATGACTGCAGAATCCTGAACCTGGACGCCCATGGTTTCGGCTCCAACATCCAGAACCTGGCGGACTATGAGGATGACAGGAGGTACACCTTTTTCCAGGGAGATATAGCCGATAGCAGCCTGGTATCCGGTCTTGTGGAAAAGGCTGATCTGGTGGTGAACTTCGCTGCTGAGACCCATGTGGACCGGTCCATCTCCCGGCCCGACTCCTTCCTGCATAGCAATGTCAATGGGGTCTTTTGCCTGCTGGAGGCCATAAGAGATCATAATCCTTCCGTCAGATATGTCCAGATCTCAACCGACGAGGTCTATGGGGACATCCTCAGGGGCTCATCCATAGAGGATTCGACATTGCGGCCCTCATCCCCCTATTCCGCCAGCAAAGCGGCAGGGGACGTATTCGTCCTGGCCTATGCCCGAACCTACGGTCTGGAGGCCATGATCACCCGTTGCACCAACAATTACGGGCCCTACCAGTTTCCCGAAAAGCTGATTCCAAAGACCATAATAAGGGCTAAGGAAGGGCTGAAGATCCCCATTTACGGCACAGGAGAGAATGTGAGAGACTGGATCTATGTGACAGATCACTGCCGGGCGGTGGAGCAGGTTCTCAATAGTGGGAGAAGAGGCGAGATCTATAATATCTCTGCCGGAGAGGAGAGGACCAATCTGTTTATCGCTAAATTCATTCTTGAGATGCTGGGCAAGAGCGAGGATCAGATCGAGTTTGTGGAGGATAGGCCGGGACACGATGCCCGCTACAGCCTGGACTCGTCCAGGATCAGAAAGGAGCTGGGCTGGCGGCCTGAGCGGAGCTTTGAGGAAGGGCTTCAGACGACAGTGGAATGGTATCTGCAGAACCCTGATTGGTACGGCCCGCTGGTGAACGATTCGGTATTGAGTGCCACCCCCTGGCGGCTGAAGTGGTAGGAGCGAGCTATGAGATTTTTTATAACCGGCGGCAGCGGCCTTGCGGGAAGCAAGCTGGCAGAGATGGCCTTGGCCAGGGGAGAGCAGGTCTATAGCGGATATGCTCATAACCAGCCCCCCTATGGAAAAGAGGTAAAATTTGACCTCTTGGACGCAAATGGCATCCGCGATATCATTGAGAGGATGAGGCCGGATGTAATCGTGCACAGCGCCGCCCTGACCGATGTGGATCGATGTGAACGGGAAAAGGATTTGGCTTACAGGATTAATGTGGAAGGGACCCGGGCGATAGCAGAGGCGGCGAGAAAGGCCGGATCTTATCTGGTCTACATATCGACGGACTACGTCTTCGATGGCCAGCGGGGGCTGTACCGGGAGGAGGAGGAGACGAACCCGGTGAGCTATTACGGCCTTTCCAAGCTCCTGGGAGAGGAGTTCTGTCTTGATCAGGGGTGTATTGCCAGAACCTGTGTGATCTATGGCAGCCGGCCAGCCAGCGGCAAGGTCAACTTCGCCCTATGGCTGTTGAACGCCCTTAAGTCAGGAAAAGAGGCGAGGGTGGTCACAGATCAGTTCATAACCCCCACCCTGAACAGCAATCTAGCGGCAATGGTGCTGGAGGCGGCGGATCGGCATCTATCCGGGATCTATCATCTCTCAGGAGCCACCAGGGTATCCAGATATGATTTTGCCTGCGAGCTGGCCAGGGCATTCGACCTTGATCGCCGACTGATCATCCCCTCTCAGATGAGCGACATCGGTTGGCTGGCAAGAAGGCCAATGGATTCATCCCTGGATACCAGCAAAGCCAGCAGGACGCTGAAAAATAGGCCCCTCAAACTTTATGAATCCCTGCAAGTGTTAAGAGATGAGCTTCTATAGGGGCTCGAGGAATAGAAGATCTCATGGGATTGCTCTATAGAAAGCCTGAATAATCGGCTGAAGAAAGCATGGCAAAGGCCAAAAAAAATGGCCTTCGAGAGCTGAAAAAACACGAAGATGATGAGGTCATGTGATGCTGCCAGGAATTGTGATAAAACCCTTGAAGCGATTTGCCGATGAGCGCGGATTTTTCACTGAGATCATGAGGACGGACTGGAAGGATGTTATTCAGGATGAGATTGTGCAGGCCAATATGTCCCTGAGCTATCCGGGCATGGTAAGGGCCTGGCACCGGCATGAGAGAGGACAGGTAGATCATTTCCTTGTAGTTCGAGGCGCGCTGAAGATATGCGCTTACGATGATGATACCAGGGAGTTGGATGAGATCGTCTCCACGGGAGACAATCCCCAGATGGTCAGGATGCCAGGGCATTACTGGCATGGCTTTGGGGTTGTGGGAAATGAACAGGCCACGCTGATTTATTTCGTAAACCGGCTTTATGATTATGCCAGTCCCGATGAGGAGAGAAGGCCCTGGAATGATCCGGCTATCGTTCCGGATACGATCAATGGCAAAAAGGACGAGCGCTGCGAGAGAACATGGGATTGGTTTCTTCCAGCGTTCAAGTGATTTGCAGTGAATACCATTCAGAGGATAGCTAAGAACACCATATTTTTGGCCTCCTCAAATATCATTGGATTTGTATTCAGCTTCTTCTTTTTGGTCTACACCACCCGTTATCTGGGATCCGATAGGTATGGCCTGCTCTCGTTTGCCATCGCTTTTGCCTCGATTACCATCTTCCTGGCGGATATAGGAATCTCCTCAGTGATTGTCAGAGATGTAGCCCGAGATAGGTCCAAGACGGCAATATATATTGGAAACTCCATATTAATGAAGGTCGTCCTGGCTGCGATCACCCTTCTGAGCACGGCGGCCATAGGGTTTGCCCTGGGCTATCCGTTCTCCACCATGAAGGTAGTGATGGTGATCCTCCTCTCTCTCATCGTCGTCTCCTTTTCCGGCATCATCAGCTCGGTTGTTTCTGCCTATGAGATAATGGAGTACATCTCATTGGGCACGGTGATATATAATTTAATTATGCTCACCTTTGCCCTCCTGGCCATCGGTTCAGGGGTAGATGTCTATGGCTTTGCCTATGTATACCTCTTCTCGAGCTTCATCTCTCTGGGCTATTTTGCCCTTGTGGCTCTGAGAAAGCTCCCCCGGCCCAGGTGGGATATAGATATAAGCCTCTGGAAATATATGATAAAGGAGGCCATTCCCTTCGGCCTATCCTCAGTCTTTGTGAGGGTGTATTATTATGTCGATACAGTTATGATATCTTTATTGATATTAAATCCCAATGAGGTTATGGGATGGTACAATGCGGCATATCGTATGGTAATTATCCTTTCCTTTATTCCAGTGACTTTTTTGGGATCAATATATCCTATTATGTCAAAATTTTATGTCTCTTCAGGCCAATATTTGGGATTCATGTATGAGCGATCTTTCAAGTATCTGATGGCGATTGCCATTCCCATTGGAGTGGGAACAACGGTATTAGGAGAGGATTTGGTCTCCCTTGTGTACGGGCCGGCCTTCGCTCCCTCAACAATTGCCCTGCAGATATTGATCTGGTCTGAGTCATTGATCTTCATCAATTCAGCTTTTGGGTATCTATTCAATTCCATTAACCGCCAGATGATCGTGGCCAAGCAGACCATGCTAGCCGCTGGATTGAACATCCTCTTGAATCTGTTTCTGATACCTCAGTACAGCTACATAGGAGCGAGCAGTGCAACGGTGGCCACGCAGTTCTTCTCATTTCTCTTCCTCTTGCACATTGCTTCAAAAGAAGGCTATGGGCTTCCCAGGAATATGATTGCCTCTCTCGCTAAGATTCTAGTTGCCTGTCTGGCAATGGTGCTTTTCATAAGAGGATTTGACCATCTTCCGGTACCGTTATTGATAGTGATATCCGCCATTATCTATTTCTTCTTGATAATCATTTTGAGGGTAGTGGATAAGGTTGATATCCAGATGGCAGGGCAGCTGCTGAGCGGGATAAGAATACCTCGCAAGAAGGGGTGATTAAAAGAATGACAAAGCCAATCGACCAACAATTAGGCTGCTTGCAGGAAATATCTATGGCCCTCGATCCTTTGGTGTCAATAATTACTCCTACATACAACCATGAAAATTTCATCTCAGAGTGCCTGGAGAGCGTCCTCGCCCAGAGCTATGCTAACTGGGAGCAAATAGTGATCGACGATGGGTCCACCGATAAGACTGCCAAGATAGTCTCCAAGTTTAAAGATGATCGGATCAAATATATTCGTCAAGATAATAAGGGCATTCTCAGGCTTGGCGAGAGCTACAATTTGGCTCTTCAGATCTCAAAGGGCGAGTACATAGCCGTTCTTGAGGGGGATGACTTTTGGCCTTCTGATAAGCTGGAGATCCAGATCGATGCCATGAGAGGCAGTGATGCCGTCTTGAGCTGGGGGAGGGCAGAGGTGATGGACGAAAAGGGCGATCTTCTTGCCGTCCTTCCCAATGATATGGAGCGCTTTATGGGTCTGTCCAGGGAAGAGCAGTTGGGAAATCTGCTCATCGAAAATCCCATGCATTCCTGCACCATTGTCTGCAAAAAGGTTGCATTGCAGTCGATTGGAGGATTCAAGCAGCCCCAAGGACTTCCTTTCGTGGATGGATCGACATGGCTGGAGCTTAGCCTTATAGGAGATTTCTTGCCCATAGATGCCGTTTTGGGCTGCTACCGAAGGCATGATAGCCAGATATCATCAACCATGAAAAGCTCGATGGTCCGGGCAGGGCTCTACTTCACAGAATTCTATAAAAGCCTTCCTGCAGATGTCAAGGCATCTTTTGCCAATGAGGACACTGATATTGCTGCCAGAATGGATCGGAAGGCGAGGGAGATCGATTACTATCTGGGAAGAGCCTACTTGAGAGAAGGCAAATGGTCTGATGCCCGGGAATCTCTCCTAAAGGCCATCAAGGAGGATAATCTTCCCTCTATCAAGGCAAAAGCCATTTTGGGGATCTTTTGCGGCCTGCTGAGGACGGATCTGGAGTGGCTGGCTGCATTCATCGATCCAAGAGAGGGCAGGAGATGAGATTAGGGGCTCAGCCATCATATATAATTCAATGCTCTCCAACCAATTTCAGCCTTTAACCAGCTCATTTATCGTCTTTATCAACCCATCCTCTCTTCTCTTCTCTGGAAATAGCTCAATTATCCGTTCTCTGGCTTTTTTGCCCCTATTGCTCCGATCCGCCAGGGCTTTTTTGATGGCCTCCGCCGCAGCTCGTGGATCACCATAGGGCACAATAAAGCCAGTATCTCCAATTGCTCTGGGAATGCCGTTGCGATCTGTGCCCACAGGAATACACTCGCAGAGCATCGCCTCGCACAGAGCATTGGGCAGCCCTTCCCTCATGGATAATTGGCAGAAGACCCTGGCCCTCTGGTAGGACTCAATGAGATCATCATGGGTGACAAACCCCGTGAATTCCACATTATCAGGAGCCATCTCCTTTAGCCTTGATAAGGCATCACCTGTGATACCCACCACCTTGAAGCCAGCCTCCGGAAGATATTTTGCTGATTGTACAAAAACATCGAGTCCCTTTATTACGACCCGGTCCCAGCCCTCTCCCATGGCAACGGTCAGCGCCAAGGGCTCCTTTTCTTCTTTAGGATAAAATTCAGTATCTGAAAAACCTGAAGGAAGATAGTCTACATTATGGCCGTTGATCCTGGCATTTTTTATGGCATCATCCTTTAGGGATGGATCAACCACCAGCACCCTGTCCGCGTACTTTAAGGCAAATTTGGTGAGAATACTCTTGATCCTGCCCTGAGCGAAACGGCCGTAGTTTATCTCCGGGATGCATGCAACGTCGAAGCCGCCAACCACGATGATGGTCTTTTTTCTCAGAATCTTTGAAAGGAGGACTGTGGCTGCTGCATGGCCTCCAGCAAACCATATCAAGGCCATGCGGCATCTTATCATCGCCCCTGCCAATTTCACGGCATCGCCAAGGGAAGATAAGCTGACCACCTCCACCTCATAATGGCGGGACAGCATATCGAGATCTTTTTGGATGAAGGAAGAAAAGTAGCCGTAGTAAACAAGGACGATCTTCATTTGCCTCCCCTTCGTTGCAGTATGATTGGATCGGTCCATACTGCTGCCATCAATCGTTTTGCTTTTCTATTATAAGATAGTTCCTGATAGAATCTACAAAATTAGCTATTCATCAGACTCTTCAGCAGAGACTGCAATGCCTCCTCTCTTCTCCTCAAGCTGAACCTCTCTTCCACCCGTTTTCTCGAGCCTATCCCCTTTTTTGAGCATAAAGCCTTCTCTATTGCCTCAGCCGTGGCCTTAGCACTGCCGTATGGAACATAATAGCCAGCGTCTCCCACAACCTCAGGGATGGCTCCTCTCTCTGTCACCACTGGCACGCATCCGCAGGCCATGGCCTCAGCCAGAGCCATTCCAAAGGACTCCCGATAAGAGAGCTGGCAGTAGACCCTGGCCTCTTGATAAAAAGCCAGCAATTCTTCCCTAGATACATATCCGAAAAGCGAAACGTTTTCCGTAGATCTGGATTGCAGCTCTCCTCGGTCCTGGTCGGATAGTCCCACAATCAGAAATCGGATCTCGGGAAGCAGAGCAGCGGCCCCGATAAACGCATCCAGTCCTTTAAGCTTTATTATGCGACCCGAACCGGAGGCCACCGTCATCACCAGATCCTTTTTCTCCCCACCGGGCTGGAATCTGTCCAAATCGATCCCCGGATAGAGAACCTGAACTCTTTTCGGTTTAGCTCTGGCCAGGACCTCCGACTTGGTGAATTCAGATACAGGAAGGACAATATCCGCATTTCCCAGAACAAAGTCAGAATACACTCTCTTGAGTCTGCCTAAAGTATACTGGCCATAGCTTATATCCGGCTCAAAGGCCACATCGTAGCCCCCTACGACGACCGCTGATCTCTTTCTCAATAGCTTGGAGAGCAGCACGGCAGCGAAAGAATGTCCGGAGGCAAACCAGGAGAATGTGAGATCTGATTGCCAGATCGGCCTCATCATTTTGAGGATGTCGCCAGCGCCGCTGTAGCCCAGCCTTTCGACCCGGAAATGCCCTGACAGGGATGAACAGTCCTGCTTTACAAATGAGGAGCGTGGGTAATATACAAATGCTATATTCATTCTATATTATCCATCACAGTGTTATTTTAGTCGCATCAATCAGCAGCTTCAAGCAAGACCTTCTGATAATCTTTCGAAATGGCTCTCCAGTCATATCGCTCTGCCAGAGACCGGAATCTCTTTGTGGTCGGCTCCACCGACAGAATGCTATTCACCTGAGCTATAAAGCTATCCACATCATCAAAATAGTATATCTCATCCCCAAGCAGCTTTTCCAATGATATCATCCGGCTGGACAGCACCGGCCGACCGCAGGCCAGGTAATTGAAGACCTTCCCCCCGGCAGCATACTCGTTCTTCTTCATCATCTTGAGGGGATTCAGGCCGATGTCCATGGCGCTGATGTACCTGGAAAGCTCATTATATGGCACCGCTCCGGTACAGACCACCCTTTCCGCCACCCCCAGATCCTCTGCCATCCTCTTTATCCCATCCCCATAATCGGTAAAGAGCCCTGGCCCCACCACCAGAAGGGTAGCATCCAGGCGCGGCAAAGCCTCGATCACCGTCTCCAGGTCCACCCAGTGCTCCAGAGAGCCGACATATCCCAGGACTGTGCCCTCGAGCCCTAGAGAGCTCTTGGCCTCTGACATGGGAAGCGGTCGGAGGACTCTGGTGTCCACGCCGTTGGGTATCACAGCTACATCTTTTACTCCCACCCCCAGGAGATACTCCTTCAGCTCTTTGGTGACGGTTATGACAGAGCGGGCATGGCGGAGATTGAATTTGGTGATGAAGCTCACCACATACTTGACTATCTCTCCTAAAGCTGAGCCGGGATAGTAGATCGATGCAGACTCCTCCAGGTGATCCAGATAGTCGAATACGATTGGCGTTCGGGAGAAGTTGGCGGCAAAAGAGGGGAGGATATTGGTGGAAAGAATGACATCGATCTTCTTTTCTTTCACAATCCTTCTGATCTTCCAGATATGGTAGGGGAAGTTCAGGATATAATAGAGGGATGGATCCTGGGTCTCTATCCAGCTTGCTTTCAATAGCTGGCATTTCGTCTCTCGCTCTCTCAAATTGCTAAACCTCTTCAGGCCGAAGTGCAGCACATATACCTCATGCTCTTCAGCCAATGTATCGAAGATGAAGTTCAGACGGTTGGGAACGGGATGCCTGATCCAGTCGGTGGTGGGTATTACCAGTATATTCATATTTTGCCTTCATCATGCCGTTTTGCCTTCATCTGCAGGATATCGATCCATTCAGGCGGCATTATCATCTTGCCGGACGACTTTATCAGGGCTTCTATAAAAGCCTGGGCCTTCTTACTGCTTTTCATTATGATCTATTC
>DAIO01000131.1:0-6644 GCA_002498745.1 Methanosaeta sp. UBA533
TACAGCATTTTCGGGACACTACCCTCCAACAGATCGATTTCGTACTTGATTGCGTATTCTTTAACATATCCTGCACTGTCCAAATTTATGATTTTTGCGTACATAATATGACCAGGCAGATGATATTATGATACTAGACTCCGCAATGATATCACTATTTATAAAGCCGGCGGTAGCAGGTGAAATTTTTGAAACTACAGAACTTACCAAATAAAACAAAGGCTCTTCGCTATTTGGTATGGGTGAATTAGAATAGCAAATTCTCTGCATCTTTGCGCCACTGTGGTGAACCGCGATGCTTTGACCCAACCATAGAGACGGAGTAGTCATCCTTTTCATCATAATGAGAAGCATCCAAGACCTTGCCTTTCCTTAAGTGCTCTACGTCGCCCGGTGTATTGGCCGGCAAAGGTTTTATAGGGCAGATATCATTGCTCAATCTATGACATATGAAACCTCTGTGGGGAATCGTCTTCTACGACGTTCATTCGCTTGTTAATGAAAAAGTGCGCATTTTTGATACCACCCTTCGCGATGGAGAACAGACTCCTGGCGTCTCTCTCACCACGGATGAGAAGATCCAGATCGCCCAAGCACTTGACAAACTCGGCGTGAATATTATCGAGGCCGGTTTTCCCGTCTCCTCAAAGGGCGAGTTTGACAGCGTCCGCCAGATCGCCAGGTCCGGCCTGCAGGCTCAGGTCTGCGGCCTCTCCCGCATAGTAAAAAAGGATGCCCAGGCCTGCCTTGACGCTGATGTGGACCTGGTNNCATGTCTTTTCTCCCACCTCCGATATTCAGATCGCTCATACCATCAAGATGAGCCATGATGAGATCGTAGAGGGAGCAATGAGGACGGTGGAGTTCGTGAAGGATAACGGACGGACCTGCCTCTTCTCGGCCATGGATGCCACCCGCACATCGCCCGAGTTCCTGCATCGCATATTCAAAGCGGTGGAGGAAGTGCACTGCGATATCATAAATATACCGGATACGGTCGGCGTGGCAGTCCCCTCCTCATTCTATCGGCTGGTCAAGGACATCTGCGACGATGTCCATATGGTGGTGGATGTCCACTGTCACAACGACTTCGGCCTGGCGGTGGCCAACAGCCTGGCTGCAGTGGAAGCAGGCGCAAGGGAGGTCCAGGTCTGCGTTAACGGCCTGGGGGAGAGGGCGGGCAACGCCAACCTGGCGGAGGTGGTGATGGGCCTGCACTCCATCTACAATGCTAAGACCAGCATTAAGACCGAGTACCTGGTGGAGACCGCCAGGATGGTCGAGCGGCTCACCAAGGTGAAGATACCCATAACTGCTCCTATTGTGGGTGAGAACGCCTTCTCCCATGAGTCCGGAATTCACAGCCACGGGATTATCGAGAACAGCAAGACATTCGAGCCTGGCATAATGACCCCGGAGATGGTGGGCCATAAAAGGAGGATAGTCATGGGCAAGCATACCGGAAAGCATGCCGTGGCCAAGGTCCTGGAGGAGGCGGGTTACCGGCCGTCTGATGAGCAGCTTCAGGAGATCTTAGAGAGGATCAAGGAGCTGGGCGACAAGGGCAAGCAGGTCGGGAACATCGATCTTCAGACCATAGCCGATGTGGTCATAGGAGATGTGGCCAAAGAAAGCCAGGCGGTGGTGCTCAAGGAGGTCTCAGTGATGACCGGGAACATCATCACTCCCACCGCTACGGTTAAGGCCCTGGTCAGAGGAAAGGAGAAGGTCCTGGCCAATACCGGGGTGGGCCCGGTGGATGCTGCGGTCAATGCCGTACAGGGACTATTGGATAGCGATACATCTATACACCTCTGCGACTTCCGGATCGAGGCCATATCCGGCGGTGCCGATGCTCTAGCTGAGGTGGTGATCGGGGTGGAGGATGACCGGGGCAGGAGAGTCAGCGCCCGCTCAGCGCGAGAGGATATCGTCATGGCCTCGGTGGAGGCCCTGGTAAGCGCCATCAACAGATTGATGCTGCTGGAGGAGGCCGCTGCTCGCTAAATCAATGATAGGGGATGTGCAGAGATATATGCAGGGAACTACCCAAGGAAATATGCAGGGAAACGTACAGATGACATTGAGTGGGGTAATCGATTCGCATTGCCACCTGGATTTCAAGCATTACCATAAAGATCGGGAAGCTGTGATGGAGAACGCCCGGAAGGCGGGAGTGGTCAGGATGATCAACTCCGGCGTGGACTACTCCACCAACACAAAGTCGCTGGAGCTGGCGAAGAATTACGACTTCATCTCTGCCACCCTGGGCCTCAGCCCGAACTCAATTGACGGGAAGAACGATCCGGAAATCAAGATGATCCTGGATCAGATCGAGAGCAACGCCCGCCAGGCAGTGGGAATAGGCGAAGCAGGCCTGGATTACTACCACACTAAAGATGCTCCCAGCAGAGAACGGCAGGCAGAGATCTTCAAAAAGGTCATAGCAATAGCCGAGTCCCTGAACCTGCCCTTGGTCATCCATTCCCGGGATGCAGAACAGCCTGCTCTGGACATGGTCAAGCACCTGGAAAAAGTCGTTTTCCACTGCTACAGCGGCACCCTTCCCACCATGAAAGAGGCCCAGGATAGGGGATACTACATATCTTTGGCCACAAACGTTTGCCGATCCGGACATCATCAGATCCTGGCCCGGAACGTCTCCCTCGATCATTTGCTGGTGGAGACGGACAGCCCCTTCCTCTCCCCTCGCAAGGGCAGAAATGAGCCGGCAAATGTACTGGATTCCGTCCGGCTAATCGCCAGGATAAAGGGGCTGGAGCCGCAGGAGGTGGCGGCGCAGACTGCCACGAATACCAAACGAATTTATAACATCCGTTGAAATGACCTAAAATGATTGAGACGTCCTGCAATAAGAGCCTCTGAGGCCAAGACCTCCTGAGGCCGAGACGTCCCTATTCAGGGAAGAAGACTGGAAATCAGGTCATGACATCAAGAAAAGGGTCAACATGGATCGGATGACTGTGCCTTTCGAGCATATAATGAAGTATCTGGGCTCGAGAAAGGAAAAGGGAAGAAAGAGAATCGGCCTTCTGGTGGATGGGCCCAATATGCTCAGAAAGGAGTTCCAGATGGACCTGGAGGAGATCAGGGACATCCTGAAGGACTATGGCGACATCAAGATGGGCAAGGTATTCTTGAATCAGTATGCATCTGAGAAGCTGGTCGAAGCGGTGGAGAATCAGGGGTTTGAGCCGGTGATCTGCACCAGCGATGTGGATGTGAGGATGGCGGTGGAGGGTGTTGACATGATCTACAATCCAGTCATCGATACCCTGGCCCTGGTCACCCGCGATGCGGACCTGAAGCCGGTTTTAATGAAGGCCATGGAGCATGGCAAAGAGACCATCATCTTCGGGGCGGAGCCCGGTTTTTCTGTGGCCCTGAGAAATTCGGCCGATTATGTGATAGTGCTGCGCGATGGCCAGTATGTTACCGAGTAAAGAGTGATTCTGTGAGGTATAAGGTGCAAATGCAGTCAAATCTATGCTCTTTTTCATGGTTTGCCCGGAAAAGGCTTGCCTGGGAGAGATGGGGCGGGCTTGGACCGCTCCTGGCACGGGCGGGCAGAAGAGAGGACTACAGAAATAGGGGCGAATGGGGAGATCCGACCACACCTGGCGCCAGCTGGCTGGATCGCATTGGGGCCCTGATGCCCGTATCCTATTCGGGCATAATATTGCTGATCTGCATACTTGTGTTCCTGTTAAGCCTGGTAGCCCGCGGGTTCGTGTATGACTACCTGGTCCTCATTCCCCATTTTGTGGTCGAAAGGCCCTGGACGATTCTTACCCATATGTTCGTCCACTTCAGTTTCGATCACCTATTCTTCAATATGCTCTTCCTCTTCTTCTTTGGCATGGAGCTGGAGAGAAGGGTTGGTGGGAGAAAGTTCCTGCAGATCTACATACTGTCCGGCATTGTGGCTGCCCTGGCTCAGACGGTGGTCACCAGCGGTTCAATGGTGGGAATGGTGGGGGCGAGCGGCGCGTTATTCGGCGCTCTAGGATGTCTGGCCATAATCGCTCCGGAGATTCGGGTGTTCCTCTTCTTCGTGATACCGATGAGCATCCGCTGGGCAGTGGTGGTCTTTGCCCTGATAGATTTTCTCTTCATGGGCTCTGCGGACAACATCGCCCATATGGCCCATATCGCCGGGCTTTTTGTGGGGCTGGCCTTCGGGCAGATGATGAAAAATCAGCCCCAGTTTTATTATTGTTGATTTAATTGCTCGTTTGAATCTTCTACTAGCTCGATCTCAAAGAGGCTGGGCCAGAGCTTTCCCGTCACAAAGAGTCGGCCTTCTGATGGATCATAGGCTATGCCATTCAATACATCCACCCTTCTTTTCGGGATGCCGCCCTCATCCATGATCCCGGAGAGATCTATCCTTCCAGTCACCTCGCCGGTATCCGGGGATATGATCGCTATCCAGGTGCTGGGCCAGAGGTTAGCATAGATCATGTCGTTGATGTACTCCAGTTCGTTCAATCCTTTAACTGGCTCGCCATCGGCGGTGACCCTTATGCTTCCCTGCAGTGAGTAGTCACTTGGATCAAGAAAATAAAGAGCATCAGATCCATCGCTCATGATCAGCCTGGTTGCATCCGACGTAATCCCCCAACCCTCCCTCCGGTAGGAGAAGCTCCCTGTTTGGGTTAGATTCTCTTTATCCCAGACAAAGCCCTGATAAGACCGCCAGGTAAGCTGGATGATCCTGTCCTTCCAGATGGCTATGCCCTCGGCAAAGAACTCATCCTCCAGGTGGACTATGTCCACGACCCTGCCTGTCTGGATATCGACCCGGCGGAGGCTGGATTGGCCGTAACCCCCAGTCCCTTCGTACAGTAAGCCATCGTCATATTCCAGGCCCTGAGTGAATGCATTGGGATCATGCGGATAGGAATTGATAATCTTATAGCCATAGGTTTTGATGGAGCTGCTGGCGAATGAATCGATATCCACCTTATCTGCAGATGCAGAGCCTGCTGTTAGCGCTGCTGCCAAGAGGATCAAAAGCAGCAGCCTGGCCATAGGTCTTGTTTTGATATGCTTAATGCCCGCCATTCATTCAGGAGAATGGATAGGGCAGCTTATAGATTTTGCCAGATGATTAGTGCGAGGGGGGTGGAAAATCCTCCGATCGGATTCAAGGTAAAAAGAGCTGAATTATCCAATGATCAACCCATTTGGACTGCATATCAAAGCCTGAAAAACTATTTAATTCTGGTCTGCAATTAGTATTTTATGGATAAAGGTGAAGATAATGAAGCATCCTGACCGCGTGTTCTCGTTTAAGGAGCTTGAAAGCGAGGACGATCTGGTTGAGGCCATGACTAATCACCATTGGCCCATTTGCTATGGTTTTTATTACAGTAATCATCTCTATCTGGGCGATGGAGACAGTGAGAGCGATCCCGAATATGCCGTAACCACCGTCGACAAGACGGAGGGCCATCATGGAGTCCATGGACGCGAGGTGGGCAGGATCAAGCCGAAGGGTATGTCTGCAGATCAGGTGCGCACGTTCATCCAGGAGATTACCGAGGGCAACTACACCAGCGAGAATCCGATACGAGTCGAGGTTGAGCCGATCTGGCATCACAGCTGCTGCTTCTGTCGGCTGGAAGAGGATTGAGGATCGCCGAAATCCGTGCCTTAAGCACGAGAAATTTGCCCAGCGACAGGCGCACGGGCAATGCGCATTTGCCCTCTACAGGATTTCTTTATGCCGGGAAATCTCTTGCCAGTTACTCCCAAGAAGGAGATCAACATAATCAGAGCTGGCAGCTATTGGGCCTTCAAACATTTCTTTGAGGGTAAGGAGATCTTTCAAGAGCTTGCCGATTACTATGACAAGGATGGGTTTCGTTTCATCCTCAAGACGCCCGGCGAGAGGAACCTGGTCGCAAAGATCCTGGAGAGAAGGGGATTTTCGGTTAAAGTAATTGAGAGCTCCCGTGGCTATGTGGTGAAATTGAGCCGCAAGAGCAGATATTCCTGGGTGCTGAAGAACTCTCTCGCCCGAATTGAGACTGCTGAGTGGCGCATTTTCCTGATGAAGGACAAAGAATCGGTAAAGGAGGCCCTAAAGCTGGGTGCTATGCTGGTAGAGGTGGATGTACAATTCTGATTAGCATGAAAGGAAATAAATACCAGAGAATATGTATGGATATGAATTAAAATGAAAAAAAAGAACTCTTTGATCCTGGCGCTGGACGTGCTCTCCCGGGATAAAGCCCTGGAGCTAACCGAGCAGCTCGTTGATCACTTCGATGCCATCAAGGTCGGCTATCCTCTCATCCTCCATGCCGGCCTGGGGATAGTGGAGGAGATCAGCTCCATCTCCCCGGTCATCGCCGACCTGAAGATCGCTGATACTCCCAATACCAACCGGCTGATATGCGAAGCGGTTCTGGGCGCAGGCGCTGGCGCCATAATCGCCCAGGCCTTTCCTGGAAAGGACTCCCTGGTCGCCTGTGCCGATTGCGCCAGAGGCTTTGGTGCCGACCTGTTTGTTGTCACGGAGATGAGCCACCCCGGTGCAGAGCAGTTCATGGCCCCTCTGGCGGAGAGGATGGCCCGGCTGGCAGTGGAGTCAGGAGCCAGCGGCGTCGTAGCCC
>DAIO01000129.1:0-12309 GCA_002498745.1 Methanosaeta sp. UBA533
TCATATTGTTAATGGCATACGCAGGATTGATCGATATAGAGTTCAGCTACGGCGAACTGGGCTTGGCGATCCACCATCTCACCAGTCATCTGGCTGAGAGGGTTATCTTGATATGATGAAAAGAGGATGAACAGCTCATGGACGGAGAGGTGGATAGATCTTGCCGCATACGGCATCATCAGAGCTGAAGAGCAATGGGCTGGGCAGGTTTATACGCGCCCGCTCCATCTCCGATGCCTGGCATCGAGGTCTGAACCTCATCTGGAGACAGGGTGAAGAGATCTCGGATGAGAGAGGGACCAAGATACGGGAGCTTCTATCCTTGCAGGTGGTGGTGGAGAATCCATATCAAGAGATGATTCCGGAGGAGTACTCCTGGAATGAGGAGCGGCTGGAGGAGTATGCCCATCAACTGCTCTGCGGCGACAATCCCGGATTTGAGTATACTTATGGCGAGAGGCTGCGCGCCTGGCGCCTGCCGGGCACCCCTCCCCTGGATCAGATCGATATGGCCATTCAACGGCTGAAGGAATCTCCTGCCACCCGCCGGGCCACGGCAGTGACCTGGATCCCCCCGGTGGATGGGGAGAGGAATGAGGTCCCCTGCATGATCGTTGATGATTTCAAATTACGCGGCGGCAGGCTGCACCTGGCCATCTTCTTTCGCAGCCATGACTTCGCCGGGGCCTATCCCGCCAACCTCTACGGCCTGGCCAGGCTGCTGGAATATGCAGCACGAGAAGTGGGTGCCCAGCCGGGCTCCATCTCCACCACCAGCTCCTCTGCCCACATCTATGAGCACGACTGGGACTGGATCGAGGAGATGCTCCTGGGAAGAAGCGAGGTATAGTCCGGTCGAGCGAAAGGCATATCTGCATTTATCGAATACTCATTACGCTTATGGTCGATAGCCTTCTGATGATCAAGGCAGAGGAGATCCACAAAAGGATAGAAGAGGGCAAGCCGGTTGAGTATGAGAATGTCATCATCTACGGTGACCTGGACCTGCACAATCTGGACCTACCTTTGAACAGAAACAAGCGGAAGATCGTAGAATCGATAATCAAGATCGAGTACTCGGTGATCAAGGGAAATGTGTTCTTCGACCACTCCGCCTTCCAGGAGCTGGTGGATTTTGACGGCACCGTATTCTCTCAGGCGGCCAACTTCTCTGACTCCTTCTTCCAGGAAGACGCCGGATTCTCCCAGGCCCAGTTCCACGGGGAAGCTAACTTCTCCCGCACTCACTTCACTACCGAGGCCAACTTCTCGCGAGCCAGGTTCAACGATGCCGACTTCGGCCGAGCAAAATTCCATCGCAGCTTTCACCTCTCCAATGCCAGGGTGTACACCCTGCGGCTCTCCGACGCCATCTTCGAAGAGGACGCCAGCATCCACCTAAAGGACCTGAACTACAACCGCATTGTGGTCCGCTGGAACACCATCCGCGAACATCTGCCCTACAACGGTTCAGTCTATCTCACCCTGATAAAGAACTTTAGAAACTTGGAGCAGTTCGAGGACGAGGACGACTGTTACTATCAGTATCGAGAGGAGAAGCATGCCCGAACCAAGAAGGCATTCCCCAGAATAATCGACCGTCTCGCCTGGCTCTCCTGCGGCTATGGAGTCCGTCCATCCCACACCGTGATCCTCAGCCTGTCTCTGATCATCCTCTTCACAGCGATCTTCTGGGGAGCACATGCCCTGCAACCCTCTGCTTCTGCAATCCCCGGCAACAGCATATCGATAAACGATGCATTCTACTTCAGCAGCATGTGGTTTCTTGGCCGGGCCCCCCAGAACATCAGCATCATTGAGGGCTTTGAGTTCCTGACCGTTTTTGAGACCCTGGCCGGATGGCTGCTAATGGCCCTCTTCCTGGTGACCATGAGCAAGGTGATGCTCCGGTGAGGAGGATCTTCCTCCGCTCAATCCGCCCTCTGTGCGGCCGATATTGAGGGCCTGAAGGGCGGCCCGGAGTTCATCGAGCTGCACTGGCTTGGAGATATAGCCATCCATGCCGGCGTCCAGACATCTCTTCCGATCCCCCTCCAGGGCATAAGCGGTCATTGCCAGGATTCGGGGGCTAGCAGCCAGATTCATATCCAATATAGCCATTAATCAATGTATTGAATATACCTTAGAATGTATTCTAAAGCGATGAAGTACTCTGACTTTAGGCTCCAGCCTAGATCCAGAACAGTAGATAAGTTGCAGCAGCGAACGGGATGAAAATCTCCCAATGTGCTGCATATGCGCTGCGAGAATCTGATTAAATTTCTCAGAAGGACGTCTCTAGCAGCTGGATCAGCTCCTCTGTGTTGTGCCTTGATATCAGATCCAATAACTTATCATTCTGCCGATAAAAATGCCTTATTTCCTCAATCCTCTGCATGACCGATGGGTCTGGACTCTCCCAGGCCCTCAGATCTGCCTCCGTTCGGTCAAGTGCAGTCAGTATGCATTGCAGATTCTGGCGGATGTTGGCTATCATATCTCCCCTCAATGAATCAGCATCTGTGACTGGAATATAGTGATATCTCTTATCGCCCGGTATGACCACCCTCTTGACCAGGCCCATCCTCTCCAAGATGCCCATATTGGTGCTAACCGTGGACTTGCTGTAGCCAGTCTCCTCTACCAGCTGGTCCATGGACAGGGGAACATCCGTCAGAAAGAGTGTGCCCTGCAAAACCCCCACTGCATCACAGCAGCCGCGGTTATTGGCCCCTTTGACACAGGCATCTATCATATGCCTCTTCAAGACGGCTCTTGCCTCTTGCTCCATCAACATAGAGAAGACCACAACTTTTATCTATCTTTCGCATGTTTCGATTGGTCTGTAATATCCGAACTTTTGCCATACTGGCTCGGGAAGATCCCAGGCTCTGGCAGTTCAAAGAGGAAACGAGGCACATGCAATGAACGGCTCAGAACAGCTCGGCCGGTGGATCTCAAACAATCCCATAATTATCATCTTTGCCACACTGCTCATCACCCTCAGCGCCGTCCACTATGCCCAACAGATCGAGATGCAAGGACTGACCACAGAGAGCATGGTGGGCAAGGACTCCGCCCTTTATCAGGTCTATGACCATCTCTATGTGCAGAACTTTGGAACCGCAGCCATCGCCGTATTGATCGAAGCGGATGATGTGGCAAAGCCAGAGGTCCTCCGGGCGATGCTCACCTTCTCCGATAAGATGAAAGAGGCTCCGGATGTCCTCTCCGTCACCAGCATAGCCGATATAGTGGCCGATACAGAGAGAGAGAGAGCAGCGGGATAAGAGCCATTCCCGATCAGGAGAGGATAGATGAGATCCTATCCACGGACGATCTCATATTGGCGGCGATATTGCCCGATCGCAGCCATACCATGCTCTCCATAGAACTGCCGGTCTCCCTCACGGAAAGCGAGCAAGGGGAGCTGTACCAGGAGACAAAAGGCCAGCTGCAATTGGCCAGCTTTCCTGCTGACACCAGGCTGACGGTCACCGGCGATCCTGCCCTGATGAATTCGATTACTGCAGAGATGGCCGAGAGCAACGGCCCCATTCTTCTCCTGGCAGCTTTTCTGATGATAGTGGCATTGCTGATCACCTTCAACCAGGTGAAGTGGTCCCTCCTCCCCATCCCAATCGTCTTCCTGGGAGTTGGCTGGACCTTCGGTGCCATGGGCCTCTTGCATATACCATTCACCATGGTGTCGATGTCCGCATTTCCAGTCCTGATCGGAATAGGCATTGACTATGCCATCCAGTTCCAGAACCGGATAAATGAGGAGTTCACTCGCACAGGCCAGCCGCAAAAAGCGGTGGTAGAAACGGTCAAACACGTCACCAAGCCGGTGATCATCGCCCTGATCATAACCTCCATTGGCTTTGTCTCTCTCCTCACATCCTCCATCCCCATGATCAGGGATTTCGGACTGCTCTGCTTGATCGGACTGATCCTCTGCTTCCTCTCTGCCCTCTTCGTGGGGGTGACTATCCTCTACATTGCCGTGGGAAAGCGCTTGAACCATCAACCAACAGATGAGTATTCAGTGAAAGATATAAATGCAGGCGACCGGCAGGAAGGGGGCCAGCAGGGAGAGGAGACGATCTTTGAGAGGATGCTTGAGGGGATCTCAGGCTTTTGCATTGAGAGGTGGCAGCTCGTTTTGGCCATCGCCCTTCTCCTTTCCCTGGTCGGGATATATTCCGATACCCAGGTCGCTGTGGACACCGACTTCAAGAACTATGTACCCCAGGATCTGCCCCCACTGATAGATTACTGGCATATGAGCCAGACCTTCGGGGGCACTGACAGCATCCAGCTGCTGGTGCAGGCAGATGATGTCACCGATCCGCAGGTGCTGCAGTGGATGGAAGAGTTCTCCATCTATCTGAAAGGCTCTAGAGAGCAGATATTGGGATATACGAGCATTGCCAGCCTGACAAAAGAGGCAAACCAGGGAACTCTCCCCACGGATAGGACAATTATCCGAATGCTAATCGATGCCCTACCTGCCAATTGGCGGGATATATACCTGGATGGACACAACACAGCCGTAATCGACCTTAATGTAGGCCAGACCATAACCAACCTGGGCACCGAGGGCTCAGACCGGCTGATGAAAGAGATCGAGAAAGATGTCGCCTGGAACCCCCCTCCAGCCGGGGTCTCGGTGAGAATGACTGGAGACGCAGTGGTGATGACCACGGTTATAACCGCCCTGACCAAAGGAAGAACGGAGATGACACTCTTCGGACTCTTGCTGATATTCATAGTGCTCCTGGCGATTTACCGGGACCTGATAAAGGCCCTGCTTCCTGTGCTTCCCATGCTGGTGGTGATAGGCTGGATGGGTGGTGTAATGTACATATCAGGCATGAAATACACCCCCCTCACAGCATGCCTGGGGGCTCTGATCCTGGGAGTGGGATCAGAGTATGCCATCCTGATGATGGAGCGATTCTATGAGGAGCTGGAGAAGATCGGCGATCCCAGAAAGGCCCTCTCCACAGCCACCAGGGCCATAGGCTCGGCATTGATCGCCTCAGGGCTTACCACAGTATTCGGATTTGCCGCCTTGATATCATCCCCATTTCTGATCACCAATAACTTCGGCATGGTGACCGTTCTGGCCATAGTCTTCGCCCTGGCCACCACCTTAACCGTATTTGTGGTGCTGATCTACCGCATGGAATTGAGAAGAGAGCTGGTGAAGAATGCAATTGCCGGAATATTCAAAGCCTTCCGGCTCATCCGTCCAGAGGAGAGCTGATGGAAATGATTCCCATCATTTCGAGATTCTATATTGCCGGTCAAGTAGCAAGATACCCAAGATCTACTGTTAATATGCAGGTCGACATTGAATGACTAAACAGAGTTAGGGCGATTTGGGAGAGAAAACATCTCTGAAAGTCCGGCATAAGGGCAGACCACAAAGCGAAAGTCTGCCGGATGTTTCCGGCAGTTCGGCCTCGATAGTATCAAATTTGCAGTTTAAATGAACGTCACCCTCAGGTCATGGCCATGAGCTCAAGCTTCATCCGGTCAGATTCACCGGTCCCAGATGAGGATTCTACCTTTTGCGTATCCTCATCGGAGACATAGGACAAATAGAGCTTACGCCTCTTGCCCTGGCTCATCTTGACATGCTTCGGATCAAGCTCTAAAGCGCGCTTCATCACGCTTATGACCGTTGTCTTATTCAGACCGAGCATGTCCACCAGCTCGCTGGTGGTGTATCTGCCCGGCTTCTCCGCCATGATATCGATCAGAGATCGGGCATGATTATCCAGGGCCTTACCATCGCCTGAGCCTGACTCCACTGCAGCAGAAGGCCGGGCCTGCCTGGTGCGAAACTGGCTCTTCAGGTCGGATACCTCTTTGGATAAGCGGTCAACCTGATCGATCAGCCTGCCCAAAAGCTCGACATCGCTCTTCTTTGAGTCCATGTCCCGGGACATCTTGTCGATAGCGGAGACGAGCATGATCATAGCCTGTGCTTCTCGACGATCTCTTTCAATCTCTTCGGCCTTTGTTTTGTATAGCTCTAAAAGCTCTTCGAACATTTATTGGCTACTCCTAGTATCTTCTAGTTCAATCTCATTTCGAAGCGAATTAAAAGGTTGCCGGACAGAGGGTCAACTGTCAAGGTATATAATACTTTTCTTGTAGTTCGCCCTGTCGGGAAGGAATAGATTCGTCCTGGCCGATAAATCCAGATTCTTTAATGACTCGGGGAAGTTCACGGATGCTCTTGATGATGACACTGGCAGAATCCAGCAACCTCGGAGAAGGGCGAGTGTGCTGCTCTACCGTCAGAACCCCCAGGTCTGCCGCCTTCAAGGCATAGATATCATTCAGGCCATCGCCAACCATGACCACCTGGCCATACCTTTCCTTGAGCTCTGCTACAATCTCCTTCTTCCGCCAGGGGTTGGCGACTGGATTCATTCGCGATGGATCTATGCCCAGATCGTCCAGGCTGTTCAGGCTCCTTCTGCTATCTCCTGAGGCCAGATAAACATCCGCGCCCATGGCCTTTAAATCAAGCAGTACCCTCTCCAATCCAGGAAATGGAATGCCACCAGTGCTGATTGCATAAGCGATCTCCCCATAATCACAGTCAACGATGAATCCTGCAGTGCGATAGTTCCCCGGGCATTTCGCTTTCACTATTGCACAGGCCTCCTGCAGCTCGCGCATCTTGACCGGTGAGCTCTTCAGAATCCTCAAGACCTCATCTGGGGAGATCTGAGAGGATGAGCAGCTGATCTTGATGCAATCCTCGCGACCCAAGACCAGCACCCTGATGGGATGGTCGGGATTGCAGGATATTATCATATCCGGATCGATCTGAGGCACTACCAGTGCCCGGCCACTCTTCTCCATGATAAGCTCCCAGGTGACGACCTTCTCCAAGATAATATCTCCTGGTATGTCCTTGGCCACGCGATACATCCTCATAATGGTCCCTGCTACATCCATGACCACAGCGAGATCCCCTGACATCAGCCATGAGTTTGGGCAAAGGAATGAGATCAAACTATCGCCCCCCAGTGCAATAACTTTTTTATCTAGAAGATCCAAATAGATCTCCAGTAAGAAAAATGGGGTAGGATTACGAGGGGAGTAGCGTTGGCTTTGTTGCTGATATTCCTCTTCTCCCTGGAGCAAACTGGCATTGCATCTGCTCTATCCGGACAGGTCCAGGAGGGGGAATTCACCAACGGCCTGAAGGTGGCAGGAACGGGCTATTTCGAGGTTGGCGTCTCCGTAAAGGATAGAGACCTGGCTTTGGAGTATAACAGCTTCATGACCGGTGACGGCGACCTGGAGATGGATACGGGAACCGTTGAATCCCAGAGAGCTGGGCGGCTGCCGGGCATGAGCAATGACTCAACTATTCCCCTGAACCTCTGGGAGAACACTCGGATCACCTACTCCGGCACCACCCCAATGGTGGGAACCAAGTACATCAACTCCAAATCCTTCTGGGGAGGAATAGGAGCTGAGGTTCAGGAGTCCTTCTCCGTCACCGAGATGGAGAGAGAGGGAAGCACATTCTTCGCCTCCACAAATCCTTCCTCTTATACGGCTGACCCGAATGAGATCGCACGGCTCCTCAGCACAAGCCCGGTTGACTCGGTAGGCATATCGACCAGGAACTCGTTTAATGGAACCTGGCAGACCGATGCCCATCTGCACAAGATGTTCTCCAAGGATGTCAAGGTGCACGAGTCGTTTACGGGCACATTCGACGTGGAAAAGAGGCTGGTCTTCCGGGACGATCCCGCTAAGGAGAAGCGAGAGGCGGGATGCGAGGGAATAGACTGCTAGAGAGTTCATTCGATGAAAAGTCATGCTCCCCGCCATGGCCGCGAGCGGGGCAACTCTTGCGACAACCCCTTGCCGGCATCCTGCATTCTCCGATGGATCGACAGGAAATTCACGGTTTTGCCATCTTCTAGATCAGATATCTTATCGCATAGCCTTCATATGAACCTCATCTCAGAATAAGCCTTTTATAAACATGAGAGATGGATGGCCTAGGTGAGTGGATTGATTACCAATATCGATGCTAACGGCAGGGTTCAGCTTCCCCTGGCCATCAGATATGGCCTTGACTTATGCACTGGAGACAGGATTGCCATTGACCATTTGGGCGATGGGACCATCATTCTCAAAAAGATCGATGATGGGGTTACTTTAAAAGGAGCAGACAGGTCAAATGCCAGGGCGGAAAAAGCATCCAGCAGCTGAAATATAGAGTTATTACTTCATTTTAGAAACAACTGCAAAAAAATGTTACGGACCCGCCGGGATTCGAACCCGGGCCCGAGGCTCCGGAGGCCTCTATTCTATCCAGACTATACTACGAGTCCACATTCCCTTTGATCTCATTCAATCCAGCATCTTATGCAATTAATGCCAGAAATGCTGAGGCATTCATCTGAAAATTGGGAATAATATAGGCAGCGGGCTCTTTTCCCGGGAAGCACCCCTACCTACTGATCTTAGCTTTCCAGAACGATTTCTATATTCACGTTTTTAGGAACCTGAATCCTCATGAGCTGACGAAGAGCGCGCTCATCGGCATCTAGATCGATAAGCCTCTTGTGCACCCTCATCTCCCAGTGGTCCCAGGTAGCTGTCCCCTCTCCATCAGGGCTCTTTCTGCATGGTACAACCATTCTCTTAGTGGGAAGAGGGATGGGGCCCGCCATATGGACGCCCGTCCTCTGGGCAATCCCTTTGACCTGATTGCAGATATCGTCCAGCATCAAGGGATTGGTGCCAAAGAGCCGAATTCTTGCCTTTTGCATGTTTTACACCAAAAAAAGTTGGTTCAGCGTGGTACCACGCTCATGCACATGCCGGCTGCGACGGTCGTGCCCATGTCTCTAATGGCGAACCTGCCCAGCTGGGGAATCTCCTTCACCGGCTCAATGACCATGGGCTTGGAGGGGGTGACCATGATGATGGCCGCATCTCCAGCCTTGATGAAGGCGGGATTCTCTTCCTTTACCGCACCGGACCTCGGGTCCAGCTTGGCCAGAATGGCGGTCAGGGTGCAGGCGATCTGAGCTGTATGGCAGTGGAATACAGGAGTATATCCAGCGGATATGGCGCTTGGATGCTGAAGCACAACTATCTGGGCCTTGAACTCCTTGGCAACGGTCGGGGGCTTCTCCACCGATCCGCAGACATCTCCCCGGCGAATGTCTTTCCTAGAGACGCCACGCACATTCCATCCGATGTTATCTCCGGGGAATGCCTCAGGAACCTCCTCATGATGCATCTCAATGGACTTGACCTCGCCAGCGACTCCAGCGGGTTCGAAGATGATCTTGTCGTTCTTCCTCATGACGCCGGTCTCCACTCTGCCCACGGGCACAGTGCCAACGCCAGAGATGGTGTAGACATCCTGCACCGGCACACGCAGAGGCAATTTAGTCGGCTTCTCTGGCACCTTGAGGTTGTTTAAGGCTTCCAGAAGCGTCGGTCCCTTATACCAGGGCAGATTGGGGCTAACCTTGGAGAGGTTGTCACCCATCAGTCCGGAAATGGGAACGAATGGAATCTCATCAATCTTGTATCCAATCATCTTCAGGATCTTGCCCACCTCTTCCTTGACCTCATTGAACCTCTTCTCGTCATATGGGGGAGTGGTGGCATCGATCTTGTTCATAGCCACAATCAGCTGATTGACGCCCAAGGTTCTGGATAGGAAGATGTGCTCCTTGGTCTGGGCCATGACCCCGTCCGGTACGGCCACGACCAGCACCGCTGCGTCTGCCTGGCTGGCACCGGTGATCATGTTCTTGACGAAGTCCCTGTGGCCTGGGCAGTCCACTACGGTGAAGTAGAACTTATCTGTATCGAAGCGGTGGTGAGCGATATCGATGGTAACGCCCCTCTCGCGCTCTTCCTTCAGGCTGTCCATGACCCAGGCGAACTCGAATGTTGCCTTACCTTTGCTTGCTGCTTCTTTCTTATACTCATCAATGACGTGGGGGTCTACAGCCCCGGTCTCGAACATCAATCTGCCTACGGTTGTCGACTTTCCGTGGTCGACGTGTCCAATGAATGCTAGATTGAGATGCGGCTTAGTATCTGCCATAACTTATCTCCTCCAACTGGCACTATCCATATTTTTCAGTATTTCTGCTTTTATGTTTAATCTTTTCGAAAGGCCACTTATACGACCTTCAAGTAATCACTGGGTTTGGGCATCTCCGGCTTCAAGCCCTTTCTGGTCCTGATCTGCTTGACTGCCTCCAGTAGCAGGTTTGCGGGAAGGGGCTCGAATCCTGCGAACTCCGTCGACCAGAGGGCTCTCCCTTCAGTGGCCGATCTTATCGCCCCGGAGAAACCGAACATCTGAGCCACAGGCATCTTGGATTTCAGGATCACCATATCGCCCTGACTGTCCATGTTCAGGATGACGCCTCTTCTCCCCTGGATCTCAGACATGGCTCCACCCATTTGATCCTGAGGCACCTGTATATAGACGTTCTGGAAGGGCTCGAGCAGCACGGGATCTGCCATTAGGATTCCTGCCTGCACTGCCTGCCTGACTGCGGGAATGACCTGAGCCGGGCCGCGATGCACAGCATCCTCGTGCAGCTTCACATCCATGATCTTGGCCTTTATACCCTGTACCGGTTCCCTGCAGATGGGGCCATTCTTCAAGGCCTCTTCGAAGCCCTCCAGTATGAGCTCCATGGTCTCTCTCAGGTACTGAATGCCTTTGGTCATATTAAGAAGGACATTGGTGCCGTAATAGCCGGATATGCTCCGGGCCTCATCCTTGTCCATGCCATTTTCGATGAGCAGCTTTCTGCGCTCAATCTCCTCCATCTTCATGCTGATCTTGCCCTCTTTCAGGGCATCGATCACTCCTGATTCCAGAGGCTCAAACTCGATATAGAAGCGGTTATGATGGTTGGGCGACTTTCCTTCCACCGGCCCCGCATGACCGGCTATGGACTCCCGGTATACCACAATGGGCGGAGAGGTCTTCAGCTCTACACCGCGATCGCGCTGGAGCCTGGTGACGGTTACATCTAAATGCAGCTCACCCATGCCCGCCATGAGATGCTCTCCGGTCTCCTCATTGATGGTGACCTGCAGAGTTGGGTCCTCCTTGGCAATCTGCCTCAGAACCTCTACGACCTTGGGCAGGTCGCGGGTGTTCTTGGCCTCGACCGCCACAGTCATGACAGGCTCGGAGACGTGCTTGATCTGCTCGAAGGGGGTCATATTCTCCTCAGAGGAGATGGTGGATCCAACGATCGCATCCCGCAGGCCAGTGACTGCGGCGATGTTCCCTGCCGGGATCTCCTCCACCTCCACCCTTTCCGCACCCATTACCACGCCCGTCTGCTGAATGCGGTTGGTTCCGCCAATGCCCGATACATAAAGCTCCATGCCCCGCCTTAGGGTCCCGGAGAAGAGACGGCCTGTGGCCACCTCGCCTGCATGGGGGTCGACTTTTACCTTGTTGATCATGAAGGCAACCGGCCCAGAGGGATCGCAGTTGGCCATGGCCTTCCCCACCGGGCTGTCCCAGTCGCCGTGCCAGATGACCCCGACCCGCTCCTTTTGGGATTCGATGGGGCTGGGGAGGAACTTGACCACCATATCGTTGACCGCAATGTACAGGGGAACCTTCTCTGCCAGCTCCTTCATCTTCCCTTCATGGCAGTAGTCCACCACCTGATCAAAGCCGATCCCCGTCTTCTTCATCTGGGGAACGCTTATCGCCCAATTGTAGAGAGCCGATCCGAAGGCGATATTTCCCTTGGCGGCATCCAGCTTCCAGCCGGCCTTATATTTCTCCTCATCCATTCCTAAAATGAGTTTGTTGACATTGTCTATGACCTTGCCCAGGCGGGCGGCCATGTCCTTCTTCTCCACCTTGAGCTCGTTGATCATCCGGTCCACTTTATTGACGAAAAGGACCGGCCGGACGCCCTCCTTCAGAGCCTGCCTGAGCACGGTCTCCGTCTGGGGCATGGCGCCCTCTACAGCGTCCACAACAACCACCGCACCATCAACGGCACGCATGGCTCGGGTGACGTCGCCCCCGAAGTCCACGTGACCGGGAGTGTCAATCATATTGATCAGATACTCTTTGCCGTCCACCTCGTGGACCATGGAGACATTGGCGGCATCGATGGTGATTCCCCGAGCCTGCTCCAGGGGATCGAAATCCATGAACAGCTGCTTTCCTGCCAGATCCATGGAGATCATGCCTGCCCCGCCCAGCAGGTTATCAGAAAGGGTTGTCTTGCCGTGATCGATATG
>DAIO01000117.1:0-3216 GCA_002498745.1 Methanosaeta sp. UBA533
ATCATCCGGGTGGCGGAGACGGAAACAGAGACCTTCTCTCCGGGCAGGTGACCGCCGATTCCGGGTTTGGCCCCCTGGCCTACCTTGATCTCCACCGCAGCGGCGCAGTTCAGATATTCGGCATCTATGCCGAAACGGCCGGAGGCTACCTGAACGATGGCATGCTTCCCGAACTTCTCTCTCATCTCCCTGGGAAGCCCTCCTTCGCCAGTGTTGAAGTAGGTCCCCAATTTGCTGGCTGCTGTAGCCAGGGAGAGGAAGGCATTGTAGCTGATTGCTCCGAAGGACATGGCGGAGAAGACGATCGGCGTTTCCACCATCAGATTGGGTGAGACCTGGGTGGCAATCTCCACTTCCTCGTTCTTCACCTTGAAATCCATCAGGTCCGGCTTGGCCCCAAGAAAGGTGCGCAGCTCCATCGGCTCCCGCAGAGGATCTATCGAGGGGTTGGTGACCTGAGAGGCATTGAGGACAATGTGGTCCCAGTAGATCCGGAAGGGCTTATCGTTACCGCATCCGGTCAGTATCACCCCGCCAGTCTCAGCCTGCTTTTTAACGTCCTCCAGCTTCTCCCGAGACCAGGAGGCGTTCGGGCGGTAGAATGACGGATTTGGCCGGACCACTATGGCATCACGGGGGCAGAAGATGGCACACCTCTGGCAGCCAACGCACTTGTTGTCGTCTGATATCAACCGATCGCTGACCGGATCGTATGTGTGGGTGCCAAATGCGCACTGCCTCTCGCAACCCCGGCACTGGCCGCATTTTGCCTCGTCTCTGATGATTTGAAACTGGGGAAAGACGAATGATTTCATCTTATACCCTCCTGCTGTTAAGTTCGCATATTACCGGTTCTCCTCCGCTGGGCGTCCAGACGGAGTCTAATTCCGGCGAGATAAGTCTGATCGACGCTTCTTCGCTGGAGAGATAGAACATCTCCCCTCTGGTGGCTGCTGTTATCGGCCGAAGCCGGATTCTGTCCGTCAGGCCAATCAGCCTGCCTGTCTGGCCGATGATGATGGCAAAGGGGCCGTTCATAAGCAGGGGGCCATAGACCATTCTCAGTGTGGTGAAGAGCTTCTTCTCCAACTCGTTCATGGTATCGATGGCATTCCAGATGGGCGGGGCCAGGATCTTGGCCACGATCTCCATCGGTATCCTCTGCCGTCTTAAGAGCAGATCTGCGGCATAGGCTATCACCTCGGTATCGGTCTGAAGGGTGCAGGCATAGCCGTACATCTCCAGGTACCAGCGATTGGTGCCGTAAGAGGAGATCTCGCCGTTGTGCACCACGCTCGTATCCAGCAGGCTGAAAGGATGAGCTCCCCCCCACCAGGCCTGGGTGTTGGTGGGAAACCGGCCATGAGCCGTCCAGGCATAGGCAGAGTAGAGTTGGTCGAGCATGAAGTACTCACCTATCTCCTCGGGATAGCCCACTCCCTTGAAGCAGCCCATATTCATTCCAGAGGAGAATATGTAGGCGTCCTCCGCTCTGCTGTTGGTGTGCATCACCGTTCTCACCACGTACTCGTCGTCTGACAGGCTGGAGTCCTCTCCCTTTTTTCTGGGGGAGGCGAAATAACGCCATATCAGAGGGGGATCTCGAAGCTGGGTTTGAGGGCGATGAGGGATCTCCTCATCATAGACCACATCGAATCTCTGGTTAAGGTATTGCTCGAATTCCGCTTTGGCCGATATCTGGGACTGGAGGGTTTTGCCGTTGAACATGAGATGGAAGGCATAGTAGTCTCGATACTGCGGATATATGCCGTAGGCTGCAAAGCCCCCGCCCAGGCCGTTGCCCCGCACATGCATGTTGGCAATGGCCCTCATGACCCCGGCAGCGTTAAAGCGTTCACCATCCTTGTTCATTGCCCCGAAGATGGAGCAAGCGCAGATCTCCTTATTGTAAAGCTCTCTTCTCTTCCTTGGCATAGCAACCAAAAACTCCAGACAGCGACCTTGCAACTATTTCTTTTGAGACAATTCCCTGGGGCGAATCGAGCAGCCAGATTCGTCCCCAGAATGCTCACAGTAGTGGAAGGTAGCGGTTAAGCTCCCACTGGGTGACGTTCATGCGGTAGGCATCCCACTCTGCCCTCTTGTTGGCGATGAAGGCCCGGAAGACGTGCTCGCCCAGAGCCTCCCGGACGAGGGTGCTCTTCTCGGTGATGTGGATGGCATCGTTCAGGCTGCCGGGAAGGGACGTGATTCCTGCTTTCGCCCTCTGTTCATCAGTCATGTGATATATGTCCTGCTCCTGGGGCGAGGGGAGATCGTATTTGTTGGCGATGCCGGCGAGCCCTGCGGCCAGCATGACGGAGAAGGCCAGGTAGGGGTTGGCTGCCGGATCCGGGCTGCGATACTCCACCCTTGTGGCTGCCTCTTTTCCGGGCTTATACATTGGGACTCTGACCAGAGAGGATCTGTTCCTCCTTGCCCAGGCGATGTAGACAGGAGCCTCATAGCCGGGGACCAGCCTCTTGTAGGAGTTAACCCACTGGTTGGTGACGGCAGTGATCTCGGGAGCGTGCCTGAGAAGGCCGGCGATATAGTATCTGCCCTCATCGGATAGATTAAACTCGTTGCCAGGATCGAACATCACATTCCTCTTGCCCTGGAAGAGGGACTGGTGGACGTGCATTCCGCTGCCGTTCTGGCCGAAGATGGGTTTGGGCATGAAGCTGGCATGATAGCCGTATCTGCGGGCGATCTCCTTGACGGTGATCTTGTAGGTCATCACCGTGTCTGCCATGGAGAGGGCATCCTTGTACCGAAGGTCGATCTCATGCTGAGAGGGAGCGACCTCGTGGTGGCTGTACTCCACATCGATTCCCATGGAGTCCAGGGCGAGAATGGTGTCCCTTCTCAAGTCGGTGGCATTGTCTGCCGTGGTCAGGTCGAAATATCCGCCGTTATCCAGTACATCGGTGTTGTTCTCTCCCTTGAAGTAGAAGAACTCCAGCTCCGGGCCTACCAGGAAGCTATAGCCGTCATCTTTGATTCGGCTGAGGTTCCTTTTGAGCACATTTCTGGGGTCGCCCTCATACGGGGTGCCATCAGGGTTCTGGATGTCACAGAACATCCTGGCCACGGCGTTCTCCTGCTGCCTCCAGGGGATGAGCTGGAAGGTGGTTGGATCGGGCTTGGCAACCATATCCGACTCGTGGATTCTGGCGAAGCCCTCGATGGATGAGCCATCAAAGCCCATGCCCT
>DAIO01000213.1:0-5918 GCA_002498745.1 Methanosaeta sp. UBA533
TCCGGCCAGTTCATATCCAATGGGGCGAAGCTCGATCCAACAGAAGAGGACCTGGCAAGGATTCTCAAGATTGGAGTGCATGCCAACAACTCCGCCATAGAAAGGGCCAATGGCGGCTGGCGGGTGGTGGGCGATCCTACAGAAGGAGCGCTTATCGTTGCCGCCAAGAAAGCTGGGATTCTCGATAAGATAAAAGATAGCAGCAGCAGGTTCACTGAGTATCCCTTTGACTCCGAGCGCATGAGGATGACCACAGTCGACGAAGTTCATAGAGAGGGCTATATTGTCTCCATGAAAGGCGCTCCCGAGGTGGTGCTGAGTCATTGCACAGAGACCACGAGTCCCAATGGTACTAGGACCCTGACGGTGGAGGATAAAAGGGCGATCCTGGCAGAAGCGGACGAGATGGCAGCGAACGCTCTCAGGGTTCTGGCTCTCGCCTGGAAGCCCATATCGATAACCGATCCGGTGGAAGTGAATTGCATGGAGTCCGGGCTGATCTTCGCCGGCCTGACCGGCATGATGGACCCACCGAGAAAGGAGGTCCCGGAGGCGATAAGAATCAGCAAGATGGCGGGCATCAGGACGGTCATGATTACCGGAGACCACCGCCTAACCGCCAGGGCCATCGGCAAGGAGCTGGGAATAGGCAATGGAGAGGTGATCGAGGGAGTACAGCTCGATCGGATGAGCTCCGAGGACCTGCGTGAGCATATAGATGATGTATCCGTATTCGCCAGGGTCACCGCAGAGCACAAGGTCCGCATAGTGGAGGCCCTGAAAGCAAGAGGTCACATCGTAGCCATGACCGGAGACGGAGTCAACGACGCCCCTGCTCTGACTGCTGCCGATATCGGCGTGGCCATGGGCAGGACGGGGACCGAGGTCACCAAAGAGGCCTCGGATATGGTCATCGCCGATGACAACTTCGCCACCATCGTCAGCGCCATCGAGGAGGGGAGGAGGATCTTCGACAATATCAGGAAAGGCACCTCCTATCTGCTCTCGGTCAGCTTTGCCGAGCTGGCCACCATCTTCTTTGCCGTTGCCCTGGGATTTCCCCTCCCCCTTCTGGCCGCCCAGATTCTGTGGATAAATGTGGTGGCGGAGGAGTTTCCTGCCATCGGCCTGGCCCTGGAGCCCTCTCACTCCGACATCATGAAAAGGAAGCCCCGCGATCCAAAAGAATCGATGCCCTCCCGGCCCCTGATGATCTACACCCTGGGAATCGCCGCTGCCATTGTGGCGGGAACCCTGGGGATGTACATACTAACCCTGCAATCGAATCCTGATCTGAGCTATGCCCGGACGGTGGCATTCGTGGGCCTGGGCTTTTTCACGGTTTACAATGCCTACAGCAGCCGCTCTTTGCAGGAGTCCGTCTTCAGGATGAATCCCCTGGGGAACAAGACCCTGCTCATGGGAATTGCAGCCTCAATTCTGGCCATACTGGCGGTGGTTTATATCCCCTTCATGCAGTTCATATTCGAGACCCGGTCGCTTACATACGATAGCTGGATTCTCATATTGATGACGGGACTACTGGTAGTCCTGGCAGCTGAGGTGATGAAAAAGATCCTTTCCGGATTGAGATGAATGCCTGGGATAGGGCATCATCTCTAATTAAAGACATCTGTACCGAAATGCTTATATCTCGGCAATTGACGTATATGACTAATGGCAAAGGTCGAATCCCATTTCTTTCCCACCCGAAAGTCTGACTTTTGCCTCCCTCCTCATTACATCCTTTGATCAGCATTCTTTTCATCTAGAACTCGTTCAGCCTCTTTTGTGTTGATCCTGTCAGCAGCTCCGCTTTTTTGATCCAGGAGACTGCAGGGGTATGCAGCCGGCCGGCCATCACCTCTCGGGCGGAGGAGAGGGAGTCAAAGCGCGTGGGATCTGAGCTCATCGCCTTTCGCGCCACCTCCCTCACCACCCAGACCCCTAAAGGTATCCTGTAATCCTCTGAGATCTCCCTTACCACCAGGACCCCGGCCTGCCGACCCCATCGAGAGAGATGCTCCAGCACGGCGAGCCGGGCGGCATAGTATCCGCCGGCCAGAGGGCTGTAGCCCTTTTTGGGACGGGCGTCCTCCCCATCCCGGCCTATAAATCCCTCCTCCGCCCAGAGGGAATGAGGCCGCCAGATCTCAATCAGCTCGAAGCTGAAGGGCCGGGGAGAAAGGAGGACCTCAAAGTGGTTTCCCAGTTCCTCCCCAGAGAACAAATAGTAGCCTTTAACCTCGGGAAAATCAAGAACCGCATCCTTCAGGCTCTTGCCGATCATGTCGTCAGATGCCGTTATGGACCAGCGGGTGGGCACAAGCCGTCTCTTATTGCCGAGCAAGCCTATGGAGAGCAATCGGGAGAGGTGATCGATACCTATGCCTGCAGAGTAAAGCTCCGAGATTGCCACATCGGCCGGAGCACCCGGGTCCTGGACGATCTGGTCTACCTTGCGAGGAATTAGGGGATTGGTGGTGATCTCCATTTTAGCCAGCTCCCCGGATGGACCGGTGGGAGAGAGGACGCCATCGAACTGCAGCCTTCTCCTGGGCGGTTTGATGAATGAGACCTCCGCACCCACCGGGGCAGAGGACATGGCAATCTGCTGGCAGGCCTCCAGAAGCCTTCCAGGCTCGCCCGCCTCCAGTACCCTTATCTTTGTCTCGGAACGGACCATTCCCATGCGGGCGGAGATGATCTCATCCATGCTCATCCCCAGATGAGGTAAATCTTCGGCCTGAGCAGATGGGATGACGGGCCCAGCTCTGACCAGGGGATAGCCGGACCGGCCCACAAAGACCTCCGGTGGGGTGAATCCCTCCATGCGACTGCCGATCTTGGGGAGGGATACCAACTCCTCCAGCCGGCGGATTATGGGGCAGACCGGCTGGCCGCACTCTCCCCGGCCCTTGCAGGTGATGCAGCTCATAATTCTCCGTTCTCTCTCATCTGAAAAATGTCTTTCCTTCCTTCTGAGCAAGGACCTTATAGGAAATATCCACTATCATTTTTCTATATGAACGAGAGGTTGATTCCGGCCATCGCCCAGGACTGGAGGACAGGAGAGGTGCTGATGCTGGCCTATATGAACGATGAGGCTCTGGCCAAGACCAGGGAGACAGGCAAGGCTCATTACTGGTCCAGATCGCGAAATAAGCTATGGCTTAAGGGGGAGTCCTCCGGCCACTTTCAGCTTGTCAGGGAGATAAGGGTGGACTGCGATGAGGATGCCATACTGCTCCTGATTGAGCAGGAGGGCGGTGCCTGCCATACAGGTTATAGATCCTGCTTTTATCGCACTATTGATGGCCGGGTGGTGGGGGAGAAGGTCTTTGACCCCCAGGACGTCTATTGAGAGAAAAAGATGGGGAAAGCAAGGATGAATCCCGCCCAGATCGATCCAGAACCGAGTTCCGACACCATCACGAGCAGGTCCTATTCCCTTTATCGCAGCCCTCTGGTCCGGGCAGATGCCAGGCTGGAGGGGGAGCGAGTGAAGATCAGGGTTACAGGACCGCTTGCCAGCTTGGCCGCTATCAGATCCAGCATGGAGCTTTTCGATGGCCAGCTGGCTGTGCGGGCAGGAAGAGAGCAGCTCTCCCTATCAACCTGGATTCCTCCCCTGCCAGGCAAAGCATTTGACCGGCTGGCAAATAGTCGCATCCGGGCTCTCTTGGGCCTGCGCACCCCGGACCAGGTGACAATCTCTATCACTGAGGAATGCCCCAACCGCTGCTCGCATTGCGCCCTGCCCAACTCCGGAAACCGGCTGCGCCTCGATCCGAACACAGTCCGAGACCTCATAAACCAGGTTCTGGACATGGGAACCACCCTGGTTATATTCGATGGGGGAGAGCCGACCCTCTATCGAGAGCTGCCGGATCTGGTGAGACATGTGGACGACAGAGCCATATCCACCCTCTTCACCTCTGGAGCAGGATTCACCCCCTCCCTGGCGGAACGGCTAAAAGATGCTGGTCTTTATGCGGTCAATGTCAGCCTGGACAGCCCCCTGGCTGAGGAGCACGATGCCATGCGGGGAAGGGAGGGCGTCTTCTCCGAGGCGATGCAGGCTGTGAAAAATGCCCTTCTGGCTGGACTGTTGGTGGACCTTTATGTCGTAGTTCGCCGGGAGAACCTCTGCCATCTGGAGAGGTTTCACCAGCTGGCCAGAAGCCTTGGGGCGCATGAGCTGACTTTCTTCGAGGTGGTATCCACTGGCCGCTGGTCCGGTCGCGAGGGCCTGGCCCTGACCTCTGCGGAGCACGCCCATCTGGCGGAATTCGTCTCCTCCAGGGGAGCGCCCAGGATCTTCTCTGTTCCCGACGCCTATCGACGCTTTGGCTGCTTTGCGGCCAGAAGCTGGGTGCATGTAACTCCCTCAGGAGAGGTCTATCCCTGCTCCTGCTACCCGGAGTCCTGGGGCAACATTATGAAAGAACCGATGAAGAGAATCTGGCAGCGAATGGGACGATTTCCACACAAAGGGGAGAAGATATGCCCTATGAGGAAATAAAACAATTTTTCTGCCATTAAACAAGATTTTAACTGTTCAAGGAGGAACATGAGCAGGATTAAAATTAAACGGAATTTTCATGGGCCCCCTACAATCAATAGATCTATATAGGACATTAATCATGAACAATTTCGATCTAACCATGGATTTGACACCTGTTCAAAGAGATATACTAACCGCCTTGATCAACATCTATCGTGTTGAAGGAAGAGCAGTTAAGGGCGAAGAGATCGCCGAGCTTATAGACCGCAATCCGGGAACCATCCGAAATCAGATGCAATCCCTGAAAGCCCTCAATCTGGTGGAGGGGGTGCCTGGCCCCAAGGGGGGCTACAGGGCCACAGGATCCGCCTATGAGGCACTCAATGTCGAGGCCACGGGGGATGTGGTGACCGTACCCGTTCTCAGGAATGGCGTGCTAATGGAGGGAACCACCGCCAGCGAGATCATATTTAACAAGGTGATGCACACTCAGCTATGCGATGGCGTGATCCGCATCATCGGCAACATCAGAGACTTCAATGTGGGCGATGAGGTAGAAGTGGGACCCACTCCTGTCAACAAGCTCTACATTCGGGGCACCGTCCGGGGCAGGGATGACACCATGAGCCGGCTGATCATCCACGTTGATGCGATGATATCCGTGCCCAAGTTGGCCATCAAGAAGATCGCCCGTCGCGCAATGCGCATTCCCCCTGGAGCTTCCATGCAGGAGGCAGCGCGCATCCTGGTGCACAACGGCGTTCAGGAGGCACTCGTCGAGGACAGCTCCCCAGGGATGGTCAACCAGACGGACATCGTCCGGGCGATAGCAGACGGAAAGGGGGATCAGGAAGCGAGAGAGTTCATGAGCAGGGGATTTTTGACCATCGACTCCGAGGATACCATATACGAGGCGATCAAGATGCTGGGCAAGACCGGCTCTGGCCAGCTGGTAGTCTCAGAGGACGGCACCCTCTGGGGTTTCGTCTCCCCAGCGGACCTGATCAAAACCCTCACCCCTGCCTGATCTCAGTTCCTGTGTGCCCCCCCAGGGCACCTTTTTTCAGGTTTTCGATATTTTTTCCGAAGACGATGGTGGTGGAAATCCGGCTTCGCTCTATGATCTTGGCCGCCAGGGGATCGACGGGGGAGCGGGAGCCAGCTTTCATATCCGTCTGGGCGGCCATTCTCGATAGCTCTCCGTGAGTCATACTGGCGATCTTCTCCGCTTTGGGATCTTTTTCCGGATCGGCGGTATAGACTCCGTCTACGGAGGTGGCGACGATCAGCCGGTCCGCGCCCACATACTCCGCCAGCAGGGCGGCTACGGCGTCTGTGGTCTGGCCCGGGGCCACTCCGCCCATGACCACAATCCTGCCGGGGCTAGCCAGGCGAGCGGCCTGGGCATAGG
>DAIO01000142.1:0-2756 GCA_002498745.1 Methanosaeta sp. UBA533
TCTCAACCACTGGGGTCTCAACTACTGGAACCTCTTCTACAGGGGCCTCTGTGACATTAATTGTCTCTATTGCAGCAGTTGCATTGGTGACGGCTGT
Source organism: Methanosaeta sp. UBA533 (assembly GCA_002498745.1). Lineage (GTDB taxonomy): Archaea > Halobacteriota > Methanosarcinia > Methanotrichales > Methanotrichaceae > Methanothrix. Next base: position 98 of record DAIO01000142.1, read on the forward strand.
CATATTTGTGACATTGGTGGCGTTCGTGAGATTGGTGATGTTAGTGACATTCAAATCTGCGAGGGCAGCGATATCTACGTCCTGGGCAAAAACCAGCCCCACGGAGAAGGCTACCATCATAGATAGAATCAACATTCCTGTACACTTCATATTCATACCTCAATCAAAACGTATTCGCAGAAAAATATAAGCCTTTCTTATGGCCTCTTTCGATTCGTCCATAGTGCCAATATAATTTAATGCTGCTTATGGCCTCTGGGCAAAAAAAATTGGCAAGAGAATATAGCCCCTCTTCCGCCCGTTTAGGCGTTTCTGCTGAGCCACAATCTCCTGACCTGGGTTTTGATTTACTCCTCAGCGGACTCAGTAACAGTAACTGTTTCGGCTTCGATGGTCACATTGGTTACGTTTGTCATATTGGTAACGTTTGTCATGTTGGTTACATTGGTCATGTTCGTGGATTCGTTTTCGCTAGCATTCAGGTCCTCATCCAATACTTCCTCGCTCAAGGCAGCTCCAATCGACAGAGCCATCAAGAGGGAGAAGAGTACCAATCCGCTTGATATTTTGCTCATAGTTTACACTCCATTTGCTAACTTAGCGTGTAAAAATCTTTATTGAATATAAACTTTTCCGTGACAAAAATTAAGTATATCTCGGGTTAAGGGGAGAATTGATCAGCAAAAAACGAGCTTTTCCCCTGCCAAGTAGGCTCAGCCAAAGCAGGCTCAAAAAGCAGTCTTTTTAAGAGCTATTGCAGATATCCAGATTCAACTCCTCCGGTATGCACGACAGCTTTCAATGAATTTATTACCAGATACCGAATAAAAGTGAGTATGCAGATATCCAGCCATGGTGTTGTTCTCCACCAGACCGTCCCGGCCATCAGCGATTCCTTTTCCCCGGGAAAGCTTCAGGCAATAACGGGCATCCCTATCACAAATGCAGCGCGAATAGTGAAACTCATGACCGCGAAGGCTCCTGCCCATATCAGCCAGAGGATTTCTCTCCGATACCTCCGCCTTCACATAGCCAAGGGCCATGAGCCTCTTCTCCATGAACGTGGTGCAGGGAAGGGCCCCAGCCATTTTAAAGGAGCCTGCCTCCGATTCCAGGGCTGCTCCCAGATACATCAGACCCCCGCACTCTCCATAGATGGGCATGCCATCCTCGGAAGCCTTCTTGATCTGTTTCCTGGCAGGAGCTCTCTCCAGCTGAGGGGCATAAAGCTCTGGATAGCCTCCCCCGATATACAGTCCATCCACATCGGGCAGCTCGTCTTCCAGAGGGCTGAAATAGACCAGATCCGCGCCATGCCTCTCCAGCTCTAAGAGGTTCTCATGATAATAAAAGCAGAAGGCTCGATCCCTGGCCACTCCTATTCGCACCGCCCCTTCCCCATCTCCTTTTGTCCCTGCTAGTTCAACAGAAGCGGCTATCGCGGGCTTACGGGCCTGGCCCGGAAGCTTGAGAATCATGTCGATATCGGCATTCTCCTCCAGGAAGGCCGCCAGGAGTCCTGGATCATGATCCTTCTCAAAGCCCATAACCAGCCCCAGGTGGCGGCTTTTCATCTCCATCTCTTTATCCCTGGGCAGAGCTCCGAAGACGGGCTTCGCCAGGCAGCTTTTGAGCATATCCAGATGCCTCTTGCTTCCCACCCGGTTGAGTATCGTCCCCGCCAGCCGCACCCCTGGATCATAGCTGGCAAATCCCAGCTCCATGGCTGCAGCACTTCGCGACATGCCGTGCACATTGATCACCAGGAGAACGGGTATATCCAGGATCTTGGCCACCTGGGCGGTGCTGCCAACCTCTGTGCCATCCATGCCGTCGAATAGACCCATCACCCCCTCTACCACCGCCACATCTGCTCCCTCGATAGCCGAGAAAAAGGAGCGACGGACACCCTCCTCGCCCATCATAAAGGGGTCTAAATTGAAAGAAGGCCGTCCACAGATAGCGGTGTGATGGGAGGGATCGATGAAGTCCGGGCCCACCTTATAAGGCTGAACCACCAGACCTCGAGCACGCAGGGCGGCCATCAGACCTAAGGTGATCGTCGTCTTGCCTACTCCGCTATGGGTGCCGGCGACGAGCACCGCTGGAACCGATCTATCCAACCATCTCTCCGAGCTTGCCGGGCGCATGAGTCCCTCTTCTCCGGCAAGGATATTAATACGCTGGCCGATCCCTTCTGCATGCTGGTTGGGGTAATCAAGAGAGGAAAATACGGCGAACGCCTATTAGAGACCATAAAGGCCCGCACCGATTTCCAGGTGGTATCGGTTGATGTCCCGGAGATCCTGCCGGGATTCATAGAGGATCCGGAGGAGTTCGTCCGGGAGCTGAATTTAGACCCGCAAATCTTCCAGGCTGACCTGCTCATTCTCTACACATTTCATCCGGACCTCACTCCGGAGATCGTCCGCCTGGCAGGAAAAGAAGGGGTTAAGGCGGTCATCATTCCCGGAGGCATAGGCCGGGCGGGCTCCATCACTGAGCTGGAGAAGATCGCTGAGGAGTATAACATCCACATCGAGGTTGATGAGATCTGCTGCACCCTGGAGGAATGCGGCGTCCCGGCGATCGACCAGTTCGCGAAAAAGCTGGGAAAACCGGAGCTAGAGGTCCAGACAAAGGACGGCAAGATCAGCGG
>DAIO01000103.1:0-5262 GCA_002498745.1 Methanosaeta sp. UBA533
GAACCATCGTCGATGTTCTGGATGAAAACCGGGTTATCGTCAAGAGCAGTACCGGCCCCAGATTCGTTGTTAGTTTATCCCAATTCATAGAGGAGGAGATAAAGGTCGGGGCTCAGGTAGGCCTAAACCAGCAGTCATTTGCGGTGATGTGCGTTCTGCCCTCTCCCCGCGACCCGGCGGTATTCGGCATGGAGATCGAGGAGGCTCCAAATGTACAGTTCTCTCAGATTGGCGGTCTGGACACCCAGATATCCGAGATCAGGGAGATCGTGGAGCTTCCCCTAAAGCGGCCAGACCTTTTCACCTCGGTTGGAATCGAGCCGCCCAAGGGCGTCCTGATGCACGGCCCACCGGGCACGGGCAAGACCATCCTGGCCAAGGCAGTTGCTCAGAGCACAGAGGCCACATTCATGCGGGTGGTGGGCTCGGAGTTCGTGCAGAAGTACATCGGAGAAGGGGCACGCCTGGTCCGCGAGCTGTTCGAGCTGGCCAAGAGCAAGTCCCCAGCGATAATATTCATCGATGAGCTTGACGCCATAGGCGCCCGCCGCATGGATGGAGCGACCAGCGGGGATCGGGAGGTTCAGAGGACCTTGATGCAGATCCTGGCGGAGATGGATGGCTTTGACGCCAGAGGGGAGGTCAAGCTGATCGCTGCCACCAACCGTCTGGATATGCTAGACCCAGCTCTCCTCCGGCCAGGCCGCTTCGATAGGGTGATCGAGATTCCCCTGCCCAGCAAGGAGGCGAGGGAGTCGATTCTCAAGATCCACACCCGGGGTATGAACCTGGACCGCGATGTTAACCTGCGGCTGATAGCCGAGCTCTCAGAGGGCTCGAGCGGAGCTGATCTGAAGGCGCTCTCCACCGAGGCGGGCATGTATGCCATCCGGGAGGAGAGGACCACAGTCTACCAGGGCGACTTCGAGAGGGCAGCAGCCAAGATACTGCTCAAAGAGAGGAACCAGATGGCTGAGCCAGAGGGGCTCATTCAGCAGTACATCTGAGGTATTCGAGAGATCCGAGCGGGAAATCAAATCCCAACATTAGAATCCCCAAAAATGTGATCAGATCAGGCGACCAGTTCATAGCCGGCCGCTCCGGCGGAGTGGTCGGGGCGATCATTCCCTGGCGCGGCGGCTTTGCGGGCGTTGCTCCCGCCCATATTTTTCAACAGGTGGGGACAAAGGAGTTGAGAGTGGGAGGGATCACCTGCCGGGTCTCCTATATTCCGGATGATGCCGATCTGGCCTTTTTTCCCATTCCCGCTCCCTGCCAGTTAACGGCTCTGGGCAAGCCTCATCCGGGCGGGGCAGAGCTCGTGAACGCTCGCCATTCCATCGCCTGCCGGGTGTCCGATTCCTCCTGGTCGATCGTATATGTCATCCTTCCTCCTGGGGACCTGCCCGGACCCGGGGATAGCGGCTCAGCCCTGGTGCAGGATGAGAGGGTTGTAGGGCTGCTGCTCTCTATAAACATGCATACCTGCCGGGGTACGGCGGTATCGGCGGAGATGATCAAAAGGGAGATCGGGAAATGATGCTGGGTTCTTCGCTGTTTTCTATGCCACGATCTCTCTCCCGTTTTTGTGATTCTGTCCCTCTGGTAAAATTGAGATTATTGTACATTACCAACACAATTTAGCGAAGAGCAAAATATTATGAGAAAGTATGAACAGGTGGAGATGGAAGGAGCTGGGGCGGCTGCAGCCATAGAGCAGGCCGGATGCCAGGGAATTCCCACCAGATGGCAGAAAAGAGCGAGATGCTTGGAAGGCTTACGCATCCAATGCAGCTGCTGCTTTTGTAATGGGATGGATCGCTGAGGGGCTGACGATGCCGCCTTCGGCTAGAACTCCCGATTTATGAATGTCTTCGCATTGGATCTGGATGTTCAGGATATTCTTCATTCAGATGCTTCTTCTCTGGGCTGGTGGCCACGAAGTTGGCGGCGGCTATGGCGATCTGGAGATCAGTGCAACTAATATGCTTCCTGGACAAATCTCATATTGCTTTTTTAATTGCTTTATGATCAAGGCATCCCCAGGCGTTCCTTTATCGCCCTGATATCGGATTGCATCTGCCGGAAGTTCGAGGCGTATCCAGGCTGGATGTCTTCCCTCATGCCCTTGATCTCCTCAAGGGTCGCATCAGTAGTTTTTCGCATTGTTCTGACCTCATCGAGGGTTGCGTCAGAAGTTTTCCGCACCGCCTTCAGATCGTCTCTCATGTCGAGGAGCAGCGGTATGGCCTTATCTAGCTGAACAAATGAGCAGAGCATGGCAACCTCGCTGGTTCGGCCAACTTCGCCTTCGTAGGGCTCAGAGGTCACTTCAGTGACTTGAGCAAGCTCTGGCCTATCCTTCTCAATTCTTTTGAGGAATGCTTTGATTCGAGCCTCATCCCCCTCTACCAGGGCAATTACCTGTTGCCTGCCATCTCCTTCCCAGTTGTAGGTAGAAAGCCCTGGCAGGGCGGTGTTCATTGCGTTCTTGAGCAAGAACACCCGGTAGCCGACATCATGCACATTTGGACCGGCGAGAGTGATCTTGAGCTTCATTTTCAATCCTTATGTCCTCACTGGTATGAAAGGATTTGGGTGTAATCTTCTGGCTCCTGCTGCAAAAAGTACTTGTGATTTTTCGGAACGGCTGACTAAGCCTGAGTTCCTCCTCATTCAATACCACGAGCTCATGCCAGTCAAGACACCAGGTACACCCCGGCAACGATCAGTACCGTCGCCCCGATCTTCAGCGCAATCGTCCTGCCGTCTGAGTCCTCAACCAGCATCCCGGGCAAGAAGAAGCCCAGAATCAGCACATAGATCAGGGTGATAAAGGGCTGCAGAGCGGAGACGCTCGATACCAGGGCCACTGACCCCAGGGCGTAGGCAAATATGAGCGATCCCCTCCCCAGGAAGTCGAACAGCTCATTCAAGAAAAGAATCGAGATCAGCCTCGGACCGGATCGGAAATAGCCCCCCACCTCGCTTCGAACCTCTCCTCTGGCCAGGAAGGCTAAGACTGCAACCAGGCTGCCGAGCGAAGACCAGACGATCAGATGCCACTCGATCATATAGTCTAGCAGGTACTTGGAGGCCAGGGAGTAGGCAGCAGTGAAGACCCAGAAGACTGCCATGTACTTCAGAGCAGGTGAGATCCTGCCTCCTCCGGCGATTCTTCCAGGATGGGAGGCCGGGCGGTAGGAGATGAGCAGAGCGGCCAAGACCAGCAGGGCACCGCCCGCATAGTCAGAGGGCTGGAGGGTCTCGCCTAAAAGGAAGAACTCCCCCAGGAAGACGAATACCGGAAATACGTAGACCTGGCCGGCAATCCTGCTCGTCTCCTCCACCTTGAGGGCGCGCAGGTACGCCGCCCAGAGGATCACCTGCACCACCCCGATGGACAGGGCATAAAGGCTCTGAGGATAGACGAACTCCAGGCCGGCATAGGCCAGGACGGGCAGGAGGAATACCTGCTGAATCACCACCAGGACGAATAGATATGCCAGGGTATTGCGAACATACCTTCCCAGGTAGAACTTGTCTATGATCCCCGTAACCGCCAGGCAGGCGGCTCCAGCAATAGAGAATGCAAACCAGTCCACGAGGATTTCTCCCGCCAAAGGATGTGTTATAGGTTTCCCATATCTAGATTCAAATCTTATGATCCCCTGGCAGTTGCTTTAATCAGGCCGTATAATGCCTCGTTCACGGGAACTGCGATAGAATGCTCCTCGGCCTGGCGGACGATATAGCCGTTTATGGAATCGATCTCCGTGGTCTTGTTTTTCAGGACATCCTGGAGCATGCTGCAGCTGTTCTCCCCCGTCTTCTCGGCCACGGAAAGGACCAGCTCGAGGACAGCATCGGGATCGAAGTCCATTCCCACCTCTTGGGCCACTGCCGCCCCTTCCCTGACCACCCGCTCCACTGTGCCGCCCAGCACCTCGGATAGGATGATGCCGTTTTTTTGCCGGGCCAGGGCAGCGATGGGATTTATCACCGAGTTGATAAAGAGCTTATTCCATTGCTGCCTCTTGAAATCTGCTGAGAACTCGATTTGAAATTCCCGGTCTTCGAACCGGGCTTTCATGAACTGCTCCAACCCCAGAGGGAGATTCTCTTCGATAACCGTCGTACCTTTGCCCTTCAGCTCAATTTTGCCCTCCCGGGCGAGCTTGACCCCATTGGATGTGATCCCCTCAATAATCCTTCCAGATGCTTGGGGGACCTGAGACTCGAAAAGCTCCCTGTTCCCCATGCCGTTCATTAGCAGGAGGAAAAGGGCGTTTTTCAGCTTACCATCGAGGAGGCCCGATTGGACGAGCTCCTGGCAGAGCTTCTCCAGCGAATAGGTCTTGACGCATATCACCACCAAATCCGGATGAAAGTCCGATCTGCCAAGCTCTTCAAGGTCGGTGAACAGGTGACCGAAATAGACCAGCGTCTTGCCATCGGGAGCCTCTACCTCCAGTCCCTCGGAGCTGATCCTCTCCATATGCCCCATTCTTCCCAGCAGAGCCACATTCTCCACCCCGCCACCATCTGAAGAATGCGCATCGGAGAGCAGATATCCCATTAATGAGCCGATTGCCCCAGCGCCATATATTAGGATATTTTTCGGTTCAATTTTATTATCGACCAATGCACTTGCCTCTCTTTACTCTATCATCTATTTATCTACCATCTCTACTCCATCATCTCTTTTTCTATCATCCCTCATTCTATGATCTTCCTGAAGCTCAACGACGCAAGGGCGAAGACCACCAAATCGAAGGCCAGTATGGCCAGCACATCTACCAGAATGTTGCCCAGCTCCCCGCTGATCATCAGGCCCCTTATCGCATCCACCGCATAGGTAAGGGGATTGAGCACGGCGAACAGCTGCAGAGCAGAGGGCATCATATCTATGGGATAGAGGGCATTGCTGGCAAAGAAAAGAGGCATGATCAGGGCCTGGCCCAGCCCCATGAACCTCTCCCTGGTCTTCATGATGGAGGCAACCAGGATGGAGATGGCGGCAAACCCTCCCGAGACCAGAAATAGGATCAGAAATGCTGCTGCTATGTAAAATGGATTGGCTATGAATTTAACTCGTGGGATTGCGAAGGACGAAGCGGGAAGTCCCCATCCTTCAGGGTGGATCTCCCGGACTGCGAGTCCGGGGGAGTTGCGACGAAGTCGCAACAGGATGAAAGCGGAGTCCTTTGCCCCAATTAAATTTGTCCCGCGCAGAACGGTAGTCACCCCTTTATGCGTTGA
>DAIO01000145.1:0-5477 GCA_002498745.1 Methanosaeta sp. UBA533
GCCGGAAGATATTTCCGGAACTCGATGACCTCATCGTCGTAACAGATGAGTCTAAAAGAGGGCTTACCACCGGCGAGAGGATTCGGGATATTGCCCGAGAGATGGGACTGAAGTACAAGAATCTGTATGTGATCGTGAACAAGATCACCTCCGTCAGGCGGGAGAAGGTTCTCGAGAACGCAGCCAGCCTGGGCCTAGAGGTTATCGGTATTATTCCCTTTGATGAGAGCTTAGCCAAATTCGATTTAGTGGGAGATCCATTGATGGGCCTTCCCGATGATTCGCCTGCAGTGCAAGAGATGGTGAATGTCGTCGGGAAACTGGGCCTGTGAGGGTGATTCGAATGGCAGAAAAGATCACTTTATCTGACCTGAATAAGACATTAACAGAGATGAATGTTCAATCCCTCGAGGGACTGAAGATCGAGGGAGATGTTGAGATAGACCTGGACGTGGGCGCAGGTGGCGTAGGCCCGCTCTTCGCATACTACTTTGGAGAGCAGGCAGCCAAGATCGCCATGCAGCTCATGGAGTTCGCCAAGGCAGTGGGATATCCAGTGCAGAACCTGATGCAGCCGGTGGCTGTCGCTCAGGCCATATCCCCGGCGCCCAAGGACATAGCAGCAGCCGCTGCAGCAGTCCCTGCCTTTAAGGTGGCCTCGGCGTTAGCTAGCGCCAAGTTCAGCGTGGGCGTTGACAAGACCTGGAAGCATCCCATCCAGGAGGTAACCCTGGGAGCAACCAAGGCGGACGGCGGAAGCCGCGGCCATGTGGTAAAGCTGGGCGGCGAGAAGGCCATGCCTTTCTTCCCGGATGCAGCAATGCCCCATGCCCCCAAGATCACCATGGATGTCTTCGACATGCCCATCGGCATGGCCAAGGCAGTCAAGATGCATTATGAGGATGTAATCAACTCACCAGGCGAGTGGGCCAAGAAGGCAGTCAAGGATTTCGGCGCCGACATGGTCACCGTTCACCTGATCAGCACTGATCCGCTCCTCAAAGATACTTCAGCTCAGGATGCAGTCAAGACGGTAGAAGAGGTCCTGCAGGCTGTGGACGTGCCCATCTGCATCGGCGGATCAGGCAACCCGGACAAGGACCCAGTAGTGCTATCCAAGGCAGCTGAGGTCGCTCAGGGCGAGCGGGTTCTTATCGCTTCCGCCAACCTGAACATGGACTGGGAGAAGATCGGCAAGGCCTGCGTGGACAATGGACATGTCTGCCTCGCCTGGACCCAGCTGGAGATCAACTCACAGAAGGAGCTGAACAGAAAGCTGATGAAGGTGGCAGGAGTTCCGCGCGAGTCCATCGTCATGGACCCGACAACCGCTGCCCTCGCTTACGGCCTGGACTTCGCCTACTCCAATATGGAGAGAATAAGGCTCGGCGCTCTGAAGGGCGACGATGAGCTGACTTTCCCCATGTCCTCCGGCACAACCAACGCCTGGGGTGTCAGAGAGTCCTGGATGGTCCGCTCACCGAACAAGGACGACTCCGACTGGGGAGACAGAATGCTGAGAGGCCCAATCTGGGAGATTCTGACCGGCTACTCTCTGGCCATGGCCGGAGTGGACATCTTCATGATGATGCATCCAACGGCGGTCGCATATCTGCATGAGATCACCCAGTCTCTGATGGGAAGAATAGATGCCAAGACGCCCGATGCCAATGCCTGGCTCAAGATGGGGGTGTGAGGAACATGAAGGAAACAAGCCCGCTTAACCTTTACAAGCAGCTTCCACAGACCAACTGCAAGAAGTGCGGAGAGGAGACCTGCATGGCCTTTGCTGCTGGCCTGATCGCCAGAACCCGCAAGGTAGAGGAGTGCACTCCGTTAATCGATGAGAAGAAGTACGCCAAGAAGCTTGGTACCCTCAAGAGCACCGTCGCCCCCGAGCTGAAGATGGTCTATGTGGGGGTCGGAGAAAAGCAGGCCAAGGTAGGTGGCGAGGACGTCATGTACCGCCATCAGATGACCTTCTTCAACAAGCCGCCATTTGCCTTTGATGTTGCCGACAACATGGAAGAGGCAAAGCTCATAGAGCGGGTCAAGAAGATCACCACCTGGCGAAAGTTCTACATCGGCAAGTGGCAGGGCGTGGAGATGATTGCCGTCCGGTCTGTGACCGACGATCCGGCCAAGTTCGCCGCAGCCGTCAAGACTGTCATGGCCAATGGCAATGGCTTCCCCCTCATCCTCTGCTCCTTCAACCCAGCAGTTCTCAAGGCAGGCCTGGAGGTCGCAGCCAAGGAGAAGCCACTCATCTATGCCGCCACCAAGGACAACTGGAAGGAGGTCGCTCAGCTGGCCAATGACTATAAGGTCCCAGTCACATTGAGCGTTCCCTTCGACCTGGATGGACTCAAGTCCATGGCCGTCACCTTCGCCGAAATGGGACTGACAGACCTGGTCTTAGATCCCGGAACGGCACCCAACGGCAAGATGCTGCAGCAGACCCTCACCAATTTCATCAACCTGAGAAGAGCGGCAGTCGAAGAGGCCCAGAGGGATATCGCTTATCCGGTAATGGTCCTGCCCATCAACGCCTGGCTGACCACCGATGATCCGGTTCGTGCTGCTTACTGGGAGTCAGTGCTCACCGCAGCCTTCGTCATTCGCGGCGGTGCGATCATGATCAAGCACTCCATAGAGCCCTACAGCATGATGCCCGATATGCATCTGCGCTTCAACATCTACACCGATCCCAGGACGCCTGTGCAGGTCAAGCCCGGCATCTACAAGGTCGGCAATCCCGGACCGGAGTCGCCAGTATTCCTGACCACCAACTTCGCCCTGACCTACTACACCGTGGAGTCGGACGTGGCCTCAAACGGCATCGATGCTTACATCATCGCCATCAACACCGATGGCATCGGCGTGCAGGCATCTGTCGCTGGCGGCCAGTTGAGCCCGGTCAAGATTCAGGACTCCTTCAACGAGGCAGCCTTCGATTGGGCCGGTCAGAAGTACCCGGCCATGGTTCTGCCCGGAATGGCAGCCAAGTTCTCAGGCGAATTAGAGGACCTCTTCGCAGGCAAGGCCAAGATCATGGTCGGCCCAGAGGACTCTGGACGCATCATCGGCTGGATGAAGGACTTCTGGCCACCCAAGTAACGCGGACTCGAAAAAGGGTATTGCATGTGCCCCATAGCGGGCACATACTCTTATTTTATGGCTTCTTGATCTGAAAGTCAATTTCGGGAGGAAAACGATCTTCTATGTTAGCCCTAAAAAATTCTGCTTTGAGCCTGGCTCTGATGCTCTTCATTCTGGCAGGAGGCGCCCAGGCCCAGCCGTCTGATGGGGCGGAGGTCTATCTGGGTGAACTCGATCTGCTGGCAAATAGCAGCTCCACGAATTCCAGCTTGATAAACAGCACCCTCATAAATAGCACGGCGGCCAATAATTCCACATCGATCGATGTCGTTCTTACCCCGCCTCAGAACCTTTCTGCCTCCACCGGAAAGGAGGTTCTTGACCTCACCAGCTATGCAAGAGACAGGGTGAACAAGAGCCTGGCCGGCTACACGAATATCATGTATCCCATCACCGGTTCTCGGGGGACCACTGCTTCTACCTCAGGAGGAGGCGGCGGTGGAGGAGGATGCGGCTGCGGCTAGATTCCAGCGCGTCAATTTTTTGAGATGTCTATATCTTTTTGCATAGATACAGGCCTAAGAATCCCTCTTTTTGTTCCTCTCTCTCGATCACAAAGCCCGCCCTCTCGAGCAAGCCGCGCATGATCCAGTCCATGGTGGAGAATTCTTTGTTGATGTGGCTGGTCATACTCTGGGCAAATCCAGGGCCCGCCTTCTCCATCGTTTTGGATATGAACCTCTCTATCTGCCTCTCATAGTCGCCTGGATCGAAGGAATAGACGATGTCCCTCAGACAGAGCCTTCCTCCCGGCCGCAGCATGCTGGCTATGTTCAGCAATGCGATCTGTTTCCAAAAATCTGGCAGATGGTGCAGGGCTATCTGGCTGACGATGGCGTCAAGCGGCCCGTCCTCGTGCTTATAGGTGAGAAAGCCGCCGACCAGAAAGCTGATGTTGGAGATTCCCTGCCCGTGGGATTTTTCCCGGGCATATTGGAGCATACCTGGGGATATGTCGATGGCATAGACCCGGGCGCAACGGCGGGCGGCGGCCAGGGCGAACTCGCCAGTGCCCGTGCCGATTTCCAGCAAGGAATGATGGGGCTCGATCTCCAGGAATGATAGGATCTCTTCTATCTCTCCCTGGATGTCTCTGAACCTTTGCATATTTCGGTCGTAGGATGGGGCGATGGCATCGAAGTCCATTCCGGGATGGTCCGGCTCGTGGTAGCACCATTCGGGTCGAGGTATTCTATCTTCTTGCATTGAGTTCACCTTTGGAGTTTGTATAGGGCATGGGTCGTCATATCTAAAAGTATGTATAATGTGGCTCAACAAAAATTAGTTATAAAATGCAGGATAGGTTATCTAAGGGGATCGAAATGCCAAAGATAGCCGTAATCTATGCCACAGGCATGGGAAGGACAAAGAAAATGGCAGAGGCCATTGCCGGCGGGGCAATGACCATCGAAGGGACTGATGTATTGCTGAAAGAAATCTATGATGCATCTCTAGATGATATAGCGGACGCAGATGCAATCGTTCTTGGTGGCTCGACCTATAACTATAAGCTGATCAAGTCAATGGATCCATTCTTAAAAGAGATGGTAAAGCTCGACTTGAATGGGAAGGTGGGTGTGGCATTTGGCTCGCATGGGTGGAGCGGTGAGGGAGTTGTGACCTTGATCGCCCGCATGAAATCCTTTGGCATGCGAGTAGTGGAGCCAGGGACGACAGCCATACAGGTTCCGGGCAAGGAGGATATTGAGAAGTGCTTCCATCTGGGAAGAACGATCGCGACGGGATTGGGAAGCTAGGTCCCTTCCTGGATGGCCAAGAAAAAATGCGGATGCACTGAGGCTTAGGAAACAACTCAATAATCCAATCAGGCCTCAGGACATCCACCGTCACTCCATTTTCCATAGAGGGGTTCTGGCACATTCTCTGCTGGGTCCTGGCAGCGATATACATAGCCGCACCATCGATGGACCTTCCTGTCCGTCCCTGCAACTATTTGCTCCTGGCACCAGAGCTTCAGGCCGCATCCATCCGCCAAGCTGAGCTGCTTTATCATCTCTTCCTGGCTTGCCCCCTGGCCGAGCAGCTCTTTGAGTCTCTTCTCTGTCTCCTCCAGTGTCATGATTAATAAATATCGATATTATCAGATTTAAGCTTTGAGCTTCTCGATGAGAGGATCATGGCTTTTTTGTTTCAACTCATACTTCCATCGCTCTCTCCAGCTCCAGCGCTACCATTGACCCTGCCATCCTCTTCTGCACCGTCCCTGCCAGCATCCGGCCCGCCCGGGCCCGAGAATACTGGTCCACTTGCCAGTCCAGGCCCTCGTAGCCCACTTCCATGAGAATCAGCCCCTCTGC
>DAIO01000199.1:0-11939 GCA_002498745.1 Methanosaeta sp. UBA533
CCTTTTAAGGGGTGGGAGTAGTCACTCAATGACGGTGCTGAGAAAGAGCAATATATTCCCAAACATAAAGAGCAAAATAGCGAATGCGCCAATCATCTTCTTTAGTGTGGATCGGGCGATGAACAGGAGAATGAACATTACTGCCAGGATCGATAAAGATACAAGGAGCACTCTGCGTAATGGTATGAGAACAAGTTTTGCAAAGCCATAGTAGTATGTCATGTAATCCAGCAAGCTGGTCGCGGAATTGGATATGAATTGATAAACAGACAGTGAAATAACCAAGAAAAGTAAAGTAAATATAAAACATCTGTTCCATTTTGAATATTTCTTAACTCTTTTAGAAAACCGATTGTAGATTTTTGATAAATGAAGCTCCAAATAATTATTTATGTTATTGATTTTATCATTTGTAATTAAATAATTTGAGGCCAGAAGGAAGCCAGCGAAGAAGTTTGCAATGATCCCCGCCTGCTCCAGAGTTCTAGAATCCAAGCCTGATACAGCTAATTGAATATCAATTAATGGCATTCTTTCACTTTGGCCCCTCAGGGGGACTCTATCTATTTAAAGTCGTTGGCGGTGGCTTGCGAGATGTCTGAGAAATCCGTGATTTAATCCTTTTCAAAGTCATTTCGCAGGCTTCGCACTTCTGACATGATCGTGGCCGGGTCCCGGGCAGGCAGGAGCAGGGCTGCGCTATGCAGCGATCTCTCAAAACATATAACAGGCCACATCAGTCGATGCATATAATGCTGTCCAATCATATATGGACTTTTCAGAGGGTTAAAATTTGAGAAAACTAGAATTTCCCGAACCGTTCAAGCATGATCATCCTCCGGTCCAAGAGCTGGGTGATATAGATCCCGGCCCATCCAGCCAAGGAGAGAAGTTTGCCGATTGGGTTTACAGGAACTTGGGGTCATGGCGATTCATACTCGCGCAATCGATTCTTGTGGCAGTTTGGGTGCTGCTCAATGCAACTGCCTATATGCAAGCCTGGGATCCCTATCCGTTCATCTTCATGAATTTGATCTTCTCATTGCAGTCTGCCTACACCGCGTCTTTAATCCTGATGAGCCAAAATCGCCAGGATCGCCTTAAAGCTCATAATGATTATCTAATGAACCTTCGCGCAGAGGAAGAGTCCAAGGCAGTCCTTGACAATTTTGCCGCTCAGAATAGAGCACTGGAGGAGATGTATCGTGAGCTCCTTGCCTTGAAGAGCAAAATGGAAAAGGTAGAATAATATTGCCAGAAGGGAATCTTGAGTGGCCTGCCAACTCCTGGATAATTTGAGGTGTGTTTTCATGGAAAGATGCACTGAGACATAGAGTTTTTCCGATTCAAGTTCACCCATACAATAGCGAGGAGTCGAATATAATGATCCAGGCGGCCCAGCGGGCGAGGGATGAGAAGAGCGACCTATTCAGGGTGCTGCGGGTTCTGGCCTTCCTGGCCGCACAGTTTTTTTAAACCTGTTGATCTGAGCCCATAATATTTTATTAAATATAAAAAATATACTTTCCCGGTATCGATTGCCCGCAGAAAAGGGCGTGCTACCAGGATATTACCCTGTAGACCCAGTTGCTTAGAAGCGTCCAGATCTTGACAAAACCAGATCCCTTCTCCAGCTTATTCTTATCCTTTGCAGAATATCTTTCCCTATCATTCATCCAAGAGTCCATATGAGGTTTTCACATCTCTTTTGAATATAACAATATCGGTGCGCATGATGAAAGGGCCTGTTCAGCAATAAATTAATAGTAGTGCAAAGGAAATCCTTTTCCGATATGGATATAAAAAGCTAATGCCAGATAAAGGTAATATAGCATAAGCACGAAGATGTTGGCAGAAGCATTGAACCGTGGCGAGCAGCAATTTAGCAGGAATATCGCAGAGGATGAAATGAAGTCGCCGGAAAGGATCACCATAGCACTGGACGAAGAGACAGCTGGCCTGTTCAAGAAGATGAAAGAGGACTCGAACATGTCCCAGAGCGAGCTGATGCGAGAGTCTCTGAAGTTCTTTGGCAAACATAAGTTGCTCTTTGAATATGCGGAGGACAACAAGGTCTACACCCATGCAGAGATGCTCGCTGCCGGGGAGCATGTCATACTTGATATCGACCACTGGATAATGTTTCTGAGCTTCATCGAGACGCATCCGGAGAAAGAGAAGTTCTGGAGCCTGCATAAAGAGGTCAGCCGGGCCCATGCCGAGCAGTTCAAGCACAAGCTCTTCAATGCCGAGACCATCCTCCGCCGGCTGGAGATCTGCAACCTCTTTACCATGAATAAGACCGGCAAGAACGAGTTCACTCTGATCTTCGGATCGGATGCCCCCAAGAAGTTCGTGCTCAAAGAATTAGAGGAGATCTTCGATGGCATGGGCTTCATGGTGGAGATCAAAGAGGACTTCTCCAAGCTCAGGATTAAAGTAATTCATGATCTATAAGAAAAATTAATCCCCTAGAAGGATCATACCCCCGAAAAGATGAATGACGTTTCCCCTTCCATGGATCTCATCTCCCTGGCAGAGGACTTCATCGCCACAAAGCAGGAAGAGATAAGCCTGCAGCTGGCGGGAAAATACCTGCTATCCTCAGACGAGGTATCGGAGATCGTATCCAAATTTTTGGAGGATTCTTATGGGCCGGCCATGGCTCTGGCAGGGGAAATTGCAGGGAGAGAGGGGCTGGTGCTGCTATTTATCGGCAGGAAGGACTGCGCCATCTGCCAGCGCTGCTATCCGGTCCTGGAGAGATTCATCATTGAGCACAGGGAAATAGAGCCGGTGATCCTCGACTACTCTCAGACTGAGGGACTGATCTATCACCTGATCCATAGAGAAGAGAGGGGAATGCTGCCTTTAATTGCTTTCATCTATAAAGGGAAGATAATGATGAAGACCTGTGGCGAATGCGCTGCAGAGCATGTTTATGAGAAATGCTATCGCGACATAAGAGACGATTGCAGCCAAAATTTATATGTCCACTGAGATCGCACCGGAGAGCCGAGGAAGAATATGACTATAATTGTGCTCAACTTCAAGACCTACCGTGAGTCAACAGGCTCGGAGGCTCTGCGCCTGGCCGAGATCTGCGAGGATATCGCCAGGGACTATTCTGTGCAGATGATAGTGGCACCCCAGACGGCAGACATCCATGCCATATCTCAGAAGGTCAAAATTCCGGTCTACGCCCAGCATGTGGATGGCGTTGGCTATGGCGGCTTTACCGGACACGTGACCGCCGCTTCCATAAAAGCAGCAGGTGCAAGAGGTTCACTCATAAACCACTCGGAGAGAAGGATCAAGCTGGCCGATATGGAAGCCTCCCTCTCCGCCTGCCGGGATTTTGGCCTCGCGAGCATCATCTGCACCAACAATGTGGCCACCACCAGGGCTGCAGCAGCTCTTGAACCTGATTATGTGGCAGTGGAGCCTCCTGAATTGATAGGAAGCGGAATTCCGGTATCCAAGGCCAATCCCAGCGTGGTTAGTGATTCGGTCAGCGCAGTCAAGAAGATCGCTCCTCGTGTGGGGGTCCTCTGCGGCGCGGGGATAACCCACGGCGAGGATCTGAGAAGCGCTCTGGACCTGGGATCGGAGGGCGTCTTGCTGGCATCGGGAATCATTAAAGCCAAGGATCAGCGTCAGGCTTTAGAGGATCTTGTGACTGGGGCAAAATAGATGATGTCGGTGCACGTCAGGGTTTCTGGCCGGGTGCAGGGTGTTTATTATCGCGCCTATACCCGTGACCGAGCCAAATCCCTGGGAATCAATGGATGGGTGCGAAATATTCCCGGGGGCGGAGTGGAGGCGGTGCTGGAGGGAGAGAGACGACAGGTGGGGGAGCTGCTCCGAGCCATGAAGTCCGGGCCTTCCGGTTCTGTGGTCCTGGGTATGGAGCTCTCGGAGATCGAGGCCAAAGGCTATAATGACTTTGAAATAAAATATTAAAATGGATGTGATTTATTGCTTACAGTCAACAGATACAAGTGCTGCTACTGTGGTGCCTGCGTCAGCGTATGCCCGACATGTGCCCTGGAGCTGGTGGAGACCTGGCTGGAGATTTCCGCAGAGTGCAAAGAGTGCGGCATCTGCACCAAGATATGTCCGGTGGGAGCGCTAGAGGTCGAGGCATGAAGTGCGATGTGATAGTGGTTGGAGCGGGCCCAGGCGGCTCCATGGCCGCGAAGACGGCGGCAGCAGCCGGCCTGAATGTGATTCTGCTGGAGAAGCGTCAGGAGATCGGCGATCCTGTTCGCTGCGCTGAGGGGGTGGGCAAGAGGGCCTTATGCAAGATGGTCAAGCCAGAGCCGGAGTGGATCGCCTCTGAGGTAAAAGGCGCCAAGATCTACTCTCCAGACGGAAGCAGCATAGTCATGTCCGAGGACCGGAGCGGGAGCGAGGTTGGCTACGTTCTGGAGAGAAAGGTCTTCGACCGGGCTCTGGCTATGCAAGCCGCCCGCGCCGGGGCCCGAGTGCTGGTCAAGACTCGCGCTGCCAGCCTTCTGATGAATGATGGCGTTCCTTTTGGCGTTAATGCCATTCAAGTGGGAGATCCTCTGAAAATCGAAGCCCCGATCATCATCGGCGCGGATGGCGTAGAGTCAAAGGTGGGCCGCTGGGCAGGAATTGACACCACGCTCAACCTCAAGGACATTGAATCCTGCGCCCAGTTTCTGGTCTTGGATCCGGGAATCGATGAGGAATACACCAAGTTCTACTTAGGAAACAGCATTGCTCCTTCAGGGTACGCCTGGTCCTTTCCCAAAGGGGAGAAGCTGGCCAACGTCGGCCTGGGAGTTCTTGGAAGCCGATCCAGGCCCGGTGAAGCTATCCGTCTGCTGCGGGAATTTACAAAAAAGCACTTTCCCAATGGCAAGATAGTGGAGATGGTGGTGGGCGGAGATCCCTGCTCCGGGCCCATCCAGTCGGCCACTGCTGACGGCGTTATGCTGGTCGGAGATGCCGCCCGCCAGACCGATCCACTGACTGGAGGGGGGATTCTCAATGCCATGGAGGCAGGAGTCATCGCCGGAGAGGTGGCAGCAAAAGCTATTGCCGCCGGCAACGTCGCGAGAGAGGGGCTTCGAGAGTATGAGGACCGCTGGCGAGAGGGCATAGGCAGGCACCTGGCTCGCAGCCTGGAGTTCAAGGAGTTCTTCGTAAAGCTGACCGACAAAGATCTCAATATGCTGATCGGTTCCCTGGCAAAGGAGGACATATCCAAATTGGATCTGCCTGGCCTCTTGCGGGTGCTCTTCCGGTTGAATCCGAAGCTTCTCTGGGAGTTGCGACACCTGGTAACATAGTTGCCAGGCTTCAAGGGATCTGGATTCTGAATATGGCTTTGGCTTATTCCAGGGTGGAGGTGCCATCTGCTTTCTTTGGCAGCCTCTCCAGGTCAAAGCCGATTTTTATCTTCTCTTTATCCGCATCGAGCTTCACTACGCCCATATGGAAGATGTAGCGCATGGTCCGGCGGCCATCGGGGATGCGCAATTTATGCTCCTGGCGGAGGATTATGGCGCTGGCGGACTGCAGTGCCGGGCCGCTCTGCAAAAACAGCAGTCCGGGTAGGTTGAGCCGCTGGTGGTCAGTGGTCGGATATCTCTCATCCATCAGCTCCGCCAGTTCTTCGCGACGGATCTCGACGATTTCATCGCTGCTTTTGACAACGATCTGACTCTCGTCGGCATGCACCTCATCTATATGAGAATGAAGGGCACAGAGCACATAGCTATCCCCCCGGCCCTTATTCTCCTGGGGCAAAAGAGCTTCCAGCTTTTTCATAAAGGGCTTAAGAAGAGGACTGGCCCCGGCAAAAAGTGCCCCCGGTAGGTTTTTAACCTCAGTCTTTGTCAGCTCATCCAGATCCCTTTTGTCAATCTCGATGGC
Source organism: Methanosaeta sp. UBA533 (assembly GCA_002498745.1). Classification (GTDB taxonomy): domain Archaea; phylum Halobacteriota; class Methanosarcinia; order Methanotrichales; family Methanotrichaceae; genus Methanothrix. The sequence goes on from DAIO01000199.1 coordinate 5,908, forward strand.
TATCATAGAGAACTGAAGGACCTTGCGAGATATATCTATAACGGGACGAATAAATTGCGATTATAAAAAAATTTTCAAACTTATACTAAATTATTCTCCCTAAATTAATTATTTAACTCTATTTTGTAGTTGCTTTCGCAAGAATGGCAAAAAAAAAACGGCTTTAATTTTTGAGGAATATCATCCCCTCAAAAATCATGGTGATTATAAATTCCTAATCAGGCTTATTTTATCCTAAATAACCATCTAAATGAGAATATCAGCTGCATTTTGACTTATTATCTAAAGTATTAGTCTAAATAAGTAAAATTAAAAGACCAAGCCTTTCAAAACAAATTATTTATATCATTAAGTATTAGTGGCCAGAAAAATATGGTGACGATTATGAGAGAGTCGACAGTAAAGATCCTGGATGACAAGGACATGGAATTCGTGGAGACGCTCCGCTCCCTTGGAGTGCCCCGAAACGTAGCAACCCTTATCACATTTCTGGCAAATGTGGATGAGGCCTCCTCAAGGGAGATAGAGATGGGCTCAGACCTCAGGCAGCCAGAGGTGAGCATTGCCATGAGAACCCTGCGCGACAACAACTGGATAGAAGAGAAGGAGATTAAGCGCGAGGGCAAAGGAAGACCGATGAAGGTCTACTCATTGAAAGCGGGCATTGAAGAGGTCATAAAACATTTCGAGGAAGAGAAGCTGCATGAGTCCGCTCAGGCCATGGAGAGCATCCAGAGGCTCAAGCAGCTCATATCAACATAAATTATCCAGGATCAATTATTGCTCGATCGATGGATGAGGCTTTCAGATCTGTTTCTTAACTGATGGAGATGAAAGCACCTCAACCTCTATTTTTGCTGCTATTCCCCGTCCAAGCGAGATCTTAGATCCGTTAAGCTCGATTACCACCGGTCCGCCAAAGGGATGGCAGGTTATTTTGCGCACACGGCTACCTCTTCTTATTCCCATGGATTCAAACCTCCTCTCCCAGCCGTACTCACCGTTCACGGAATGAATCTCCAGGGTCTGATTGCAGGGTGCCCTTGAGAGCTCTATATACCTCATCTCCGATCATCCACCTCGTCGCCATCATCTCCAGAACACGGATAAATCTTGCGCAGCGATCATCCTTTCGCAATCCTTCTCTTCCCAATCGATTGCCTCATAATCGCACATTCACCCCATTCTCCTTCAGATATGTCTTGACATCGATGATGCTGCATTCCTGGAAGTGGAAGATGCTGGCCGCCAGGGCGGCAGAGGCATCGGTCTTTTGGAAGACCTCCAGCATATGCTCAGGACTTGCGCATCCTCCCGAGGCGATCACAGGCACCTGGACCATTCTCGCCACAGCGGCGGTAAGGGGGATGTCAAACCCAAGCTTGGTGCCGTCTCTGTCCATGCTGGTGAGAAGGATCTCTCCTGCTCCCAGGGAGACAGCCTTTTTGGCCCAGGCGATGGCGTCAATTCCGGTGAACTCCCTGCCGCCGTAATAGGAGCATTCAAACCAGCAGGGCCCCTCTTCCGTCTGCACCATATTCCGGCCATCCTCCTGGGAATAGCGCCTTTTGGCATCTATTGCCAGAACCACGGCCTGATTTCCGTATCTACCGGCGATCTCGCTGATGAGATCCGGTCGCTTTAGGGCGGAGGTGTTAACGGTGACCTTATCCGCACCAGCGTTGAAGACCTCCCTTGATTGCGCCAGGCTGCTTATCCCCCCGCCCACGGCCAGGGGCACAAAAACCGAGCGCGATGTCTTCTTTATCACACTGGTCATGGTCTCCCGCCGGTCACTGGATGCAGTTATATCCAAAAAGACGATCTCATCCGCACCATCCTGATAGTACTGATCGGCCAGCTCCCAGGGGACTCCGGCATATCTGATCTGCTTGAACTCGATTCCCTTGACCACTCTGCCCCCCGGGACACCCAGGTCGCAGTCCAGGCATGGAATGATCCTTCTGGCTAGCATATGGTGGACCTCACAAAGTTCTTCAGGATTCTAAGGCCCTTTGGCCCTGATTTCTCGGGATGAAACTGAGTGGCAAAGAGGTTATCCTTATGGACTGCAGCTGCCAATTCCACTCCGTGATCTGTGGTGGCGGCTATAACCGAGTTGTCCCTTGGCTGGCCGTAGTAGGAATGGACGAAGTAGAACATGTCCCCCTCATTGATGCCATCAAAAATCTCCACCCGGTGCTTGATGGAGAGGCTGTTCCAGCCCATCTGGGGAATCATCACTCCATCCGGCAGGCGCACAACCTTCCCCTCTATCCAGCCCAGGCCCGGCGCACCCGGACTCTCCTCGCTCTCCTGGAAGAGGACCTGCATGCCAACGCATATGCCCAGCATCGGCACTCCCTCTTGGAAGCATGATAGCAGCGAGTCTGAGAATCGAGAGAGCTGATTCATGCAGCTGCCAAAGGCCCCCACACCCGGTACAACTATGCCTTTCGCCCCGGCCAACTCCTCTGGATCGCGGGCAATCTTAGGATTGCCGCCCACATATTCCAGGGCGTTGTATATGGAAAATAGGTTTCCCATTCCATAATCCACTATGATTATCCTCATCTGCGTCTTCCTTCTCGCTATGGCGCGATTTTATTTGGCGCCATTAATATCTCTATTTGCGATCCTTTCATATCTTTTCATAAGCCTGTTGGCTCGGCGGAACATATATTCCTGCGAGGCACCATATCCCGCAGGGCATAAGGATTATGAACTTTCCTAATAAATTTTTTAAGATTATTTATGATTTCTTCACAATTTCGCATTCATAAAGCTTCATCTTGACTCAATTCGTCCGTTGTTTTTCCATTTCTTGTCTGCAATTTAATTATAGCAAATCTTTAAATAGGCCGACAACTCAATTCCGCCCTTCTCCATCACTTAAAAACTTGACCCATAATACTTAAATAGGGAACGATGGACACCTCCCTCCACCAGGTCATAAAAATTAAGATTCGGGAAAATATTTAATGGAGATGCAATATAATGACCAAATCGAATCCTTTTGAGATAGCTCAAAAACAGCTTGATGATTGTGCCAAGATCCTAAACCTAGATCCTGGTGTGCATGAGTTCCTCCGCCACCCCAGGCGAGAGTTCCACGTATCGATTCCCGTGCGCATGGATGACGGCAGCATAAAGATCTTCCAGGGATACAGGGTTCAGTATAACGATGCTCTGGGCCCCTGCAAGGGCGGCATAAGATACCATTCGGATGAAACCATCGATACCGTGAGAGCTCTAGCCGCCTGGATGACCTGGAAGACCTCCCTTCTCGGCCTGCCCCTGGGCGGAGGCAAAGGTGGAGTGATCTGCAATCCCAAGGAGCTCTCCACCGGGGAGCAGGAGAGGCTCTGCCGGGGCTATGTGGATATGGTCTGGCAGAACATCGGACCGGAGAGGGACGTTCCTGCGCCGGACGTCTACACCACTCCCCAGATGATGGCCTGGATGATGGATGAGTACTCAAAATTGACCGGCTCGAACAACTTCGGTTGCATCACCGGCAAGCCTCTGTGCGTGGGCGGTTCCTGTGGCAGAAGCGATGCCACTGCCCGGGGAGGCATGTATGCTCTGAGGGAGGCGGCAAGGGAATTAGGAATTGATCTCTCCCGGGCCACAATTGCCATTCAAGGGTACGGCAATGCCGGCAGCTATGCTCACAGCCTGGCCAAGGAGCTTTTCGGCAGCAAGGTTGTCGCGGTTAGCGACTCCAAGGGCGGAGCATTCAATCCGGCAGGAATAGAGCCGGCAGAAGCATCAAGCGTCAAGGCGGAGACCTGTACCGTGGCCAGCATACCCGATGCCAAGAGGATAAGCAATGAGGAGCTTCTGGAGCTTAATGTGGACATTCTCATTGTCGCCGCTCTGGAGAACGTGATCACCAAGGAGAATGCTGGAAATATCAAGGCCAGGATCATTCTGGAGCTGGCCAATGGTCCCACCACACCTGAGGCAGATGAGATCCTCTTCAATAACAAGGTGCATGTCATCCCCGACTTCCTGGCCAATGCCGGCGGAGTCACCGTCTCCTACTTTGAGATGGTGCAGAACATCATGCGCTACTGCTGGTCATTCGAAGAGGTCTATCAGAGGCTGGATGAGAGGATGACCATGGCCTACCAGGGAGTATTGGCCGCCTCCAGACAGTACAATATCAACATGCGTCAGGCAGCCTACACCGTGGCCGTGGCCAGGGTGGTCGATGCCATGAAGACCCGCGGCTGGGTTTAGAGGAGAGACGAGCTTCCTCTAAAGGGTCAGATAAGCAGCTAAAAAAGGTCCTTTGCATCCTCCGAGCAAGAAGCCCGGAATGATAGCAGAGGCCTTTGATCTATATTTTGTCATCATTTGGTCGGCTCCTCGCTATTTTGGTATGGGTGGACTTGAATCGGAAAAACTTTGCAAAGAAAAGGGTAATAAAATCAGTTAGTGATGCGCGCCGTGCGCATCTGCATGTGCGCCATGGGGCGCTGCGTTTGTCCCTCCTTTTACAATCAGGAAGTCCTTATCCAGATAGGCCTGATGGGCCAGGTCCAGGCATTCTTTGCAGATATAGAATATCTCATCCTTGGGGCCGTGAATGGTGGCTAAGTTGAGCTTGACAGGAACAGTCTCCTTCTCAACAAGACAGAGGGCGCACTTCATCTAATTTCACCTTTTACTCGCACTGATTCGCACGGTTATAAGCATTTCCTTCATTCTCCTTCCCATCTGTTATATAGGTCATTCTCCAGGCCCAGGAGATCAAGCACCCTTCCCACCAGCACATCCACCAGCTCTGCAAGGCTTTTGGGCTGGGAGTAGAAGGCGGGGCAGGCGGGCAAGATCACTGCACCTGCCTCGCTGGCAGCTACCATATTGCGGAGCTGAATCAGGCTCAGAGGCGTCTCCCTGGGGACCAAAATCAGCCTCCTCTTCTCTTTCAGGCATACGTCGGCGCAGCGGGTGATCAGGGTATCCGAGGAGCCGCAGGCAATCCCTGAGAGCGTTCCCATGCTGCAGGGGATGACCACCAGGGCGTCGAAGAGATGCGATCCGCTGGCTACCGACGCGGAGAAGTCATTGGGGGCATAAACATGGGCCGCCAGCCTCTCCACCTCTCGGGGCGGCGTGCTGGTCTCTATCTCGATGATCTTTCGGGCTGAATCGGTGATTATCAGGTGGGTGGTGCAGCCCTTCGCCTTAAGAGCTTCCAGGAGCCGGATTCCATACTGCACTCCCGAAGCCCCGCTGATTCCTACAACGATCTCCATATCATCTCCTCAACTAAGCTCGCTTCATACCGATAGAGGAACTCCCTCTTCTCTTCAATCCTTTCCGGCATCCTCATCCATCTCCTTCAAGCGCTGCCCTAGGAGAAAATCGCGGAATTGATCCTCGTCGGGCAGATCGGGCAGCATGCTTTGTCTATATGCCTCATCCAGTTGATTCATCCCCTCTTTTAACTCTTCTAGAGCAGGATCGTGCATTACGGGCTCATAGCTAATCCTGGCCTCTCTCAGGAGCTTGATTCCGAAGTTGATGCTCCTCAGAGCAGTGCGATATCCTTTGCCCGGCCTCTTGACGAATCCAGCGCCGGACAATTTGAGCTGCCCGGTCTCGGATTTAATCTGGCTTTCTGCCATCCCTTTTATGGAATGATAGCTCTCCCGGCAGAGGTTTGCCTTCCCTCCCTCTTTCGCGGCCATCTCCTGGCGGATTGCGGCTGGAAACTTCTCCCCTCGCAGGATTCTCCTTGTGGAGACGGTATAGATCATCACCAGATCGATATCGCTCTCCTTGCTTTCCATCCTCCACATATGAGAGCCGACGCAGCTTATGTACAGGATCTTCATCCCTTTGCCTTTGGCCGTCTTTGCCGCCTTCAGCTCCGATATGGGCAGATCCTCAAAATCGATCTGCTCGATCATCAACCTACCCCTTCCCTCCATATCACTATTTTTTCAGCCTCTCCAGTGCCGCCCCCACCATTAAAGGCAGGGTAATTGTCGCGTCCCCGTAAACCGTCACATAGCTTG
>DAIO01000177.1:0-4780 GCA_002498745.1 Methanosaeta sp. UBA533
GGGCTCCGCCTGGGGGTGATTGTCAATCCCCGGTCCCCCGGGGATGTAGAATTTCCCACCCAGATCGCTGTAATAGTTCCCCTGGCTTCCATTGTCCCAGCGATTGCTCTCCCCCCGGTCATAGGCATTGCAGCCGTTATTGATGAGATGATTGGCATAGACCAGATCCCAGCGGGAGGAGAAGGTCAGGTAAACGCCATACCCATTCTCCTGGGCGGTGTTGCCCACAATGGTGTTATTGCTGGCGTGATTTGCCAGATAGAGCCCTTTCCCATTCTGGAAGAGATAATTCTCCTCAAGGATGTTGTCATTGCTGTCATAAGAGAGATAAATTCCCTTGCTGTTGTCCAAGGCCCGGTTTCCCAGGAGGTGGTTGTTCCGGGAGCAGTCCAGGTATATGCCGGCATCGATATTGTTGCTGGCATTGTTGTATGCAATCCGGTTTTCGTTGCTGGATTCAGACAGAGAAATGCCATACCAGTCGTTCTCGATGACGGTATTGTTCATGATCGAATTATTGCTGGCAGAGCGAAGCGAGATGGAGGTGTCGCCATTATTTCTCAGCTGATTATCCTGGATGACATTACCCTGGGAGTAGATGAGAAATATGCCGCAGTCACTCTCCTCATTTATGTAGTTGTCCCGGATATCGCAATTTTGTATCCGATTTTCTTTTGAGCTGTAGAGGGTTATGCCGTTGGTGTTGTTGTTTATGCTGTTATTGGCAATGATGTTGGAATGGGCCCCTTCCAGGCGAATGCCGTCCAGACAACCGGAGATGCTGTTGTTCTCTATGATATTCCCTCCAGAGAGGACATGGACCCCAGTTCGTCGAGTAGTTCTGATCTCAAAGCCGGATACCTTTGCCCCATCCGCATTGATGGTTAATGCGTTGCCGATAGCGCTTCCGTCCAGCAGGGGACGGCCTTTTCCTTCCAGAGTGATCGGCTTGGCAAGGCTCAGGCTCTCTCTGTAGACTCCTCCTTGAACGATTATCGTGTCTCCGGAATCCGCCCGGTTTATAGCCCCCTGGAGGCTCTCTCCCGGTCCGATATGGTAAGTTGTTCCCCCGGCAATAGATGCCAAAAGGATGATAGCGACTGCCAGCATAGCTGGATGTACTCGACTCTCCCTCATTGCCTTCCCCTCACAGCCTCTTATGTCTCTATTGGATTTAAATACTACTATGATCCTTCTTATGTTAAAACTTATCTCTGTGATAATTCTCGCCCAGGACAGTTGCAACTAAAAACTTGCCTTTACCTTCTTGAGGATCTTTGCTTGAATTGGTCTTAGGGCCTATCTGATGCCGATCTTGGCTTTTATCGCCTGGATATCGCTCTCTATCCTCGCCCTCCAGCCGGCATCGAAGGTCATCTCCCGGTGCAAGCCCCTGATCTCGTCGATGATGATATCTTGTTTCTCTGCTATCTCTGGGATAGGCCCGGTATTCTCCGCTATCTCTGGGATAGGCCTGGTATTCTCCGCGATCTCCGGGATGGGCCTGGTATTCTCTGCGATCTCCGGGATGAGTCGGGTATTCTCCGCGATCTCCGGGATGAGTCGGGTATTCTCCGCGATCTCCGGGATGAGATTCGTATTCGTTTTAACCTCCCTGAGGTCTTCCCTCATCTCCTGAAGTATAGGGACGGCCTTGTTTATCTGCACAAATGTCCCCAGGGTGGCCGACTGCCATAAAGGTTGTATCTCTTCATCGTAGGGCTCTGACCTTATGTCGTCAACCCTGGCTAAAGGCGGGAGTTCTGCCTTGGCAAACTCAAAGAACCGGGTGGCTCGTCTTTCGTCGCTATCTACCAGGGCTACGACTGACTGCCTATCGCCCTCAGCGTCGTTGTAGACCTCAAAGCCCCTGAGGGCCAGATCGACGGCCTTCTCTGTGAGCCACGGCCGGTATCCGACATCGTGGACCCTGGGGCCTGTGATTGTAATCTTGAACTTCATGTGCAATGAAAGATTGGCCCCCTTTTGTATTATAACTTCTGCCCCTCCGCATAAGGCCAGAACTATGAGGGGCGCATGGTGGGCCTGGTGCACGTCATCGTTGGTATCTCCATATATACCCAAACCACGCAGCCATATGCTTCATCAGGTGACCCTGTAGTCAAGCAAATCAAGAGCATCAAGGTCAGGAGCAGCATTATTTTGAAGCCGATTGCCAACCTGCCTTCGAAGGGTATATTTTGCCCCAAGGCCTTTCCATAAGCTGACATGACAAAGCAGCCACGCTTCCTGCCCATGTCTCTTCCAGAGGGAAAGAGCCTGGGAATAGAGCAGTTCGATATCATCCTGGTGAGCGGAGATGCCTATGTGGACCATCCCTCCTTCGGGGCAGGACTTTTGGGCCGGGTCCTCTGGCATGCGGGCTACAACGTGGGAATTGTCGCCCAGCCCGATTGGAAAAAAGATGAGGATCTGCTCCGGCTGGGCCAGCCCCGCCTTTTCTTTGGCATAACATCCGGCAACGTGGACTCCATGGTCAACAACTTCACCCCCAACCTCAAGCGCCGCCGCCGGGATGTCTACTCTCCTGGCGGCCGCCTGCTCCGGCCGGACCGGGCGGCGATCATCTATGCCAACCGGGTTCATTCCCTCTTTCCCAATGTTCCTGTCGTCCTGGGTGGAATCGAGGCCAGCCTGCGCCGGTTCGCCCATTACGATTACTGGTCGGATTCGGTGCGCCAGTCCATCCTGGCGGACGCCCCCGCCGACCTTCTGGTCTATGGCATGGGGGAGAGGCCCATCCTGGAGGTGGCCCGGCGCCTGAACGCAGGAGAAACGATCGTCCAGATCAGGGATATTCCCGGAACTGCGGTAAAAGAGGAGGTTCGATGCTGGCGCGGGGCGTTGCGTGAAGACGCTGTTGTCATCCCCGGCTTCGCGGAGGTTAAGGAGAACAAGAGCAAATATGCCCAGGCCTTTGCGGCCCACTATAAGGAGCAGGATCCCTATCGAGGCCAGGCGGTGGTCCAGCCTCATCCCAAGACGGTGATCATCCAGAATCCGCCCACTCTTCCCCTCAGCACGGCTGAACTGGACCAAATCTACGAGCTTCCCTATAGCCGAAAGGCCCATCCCTCCTACCGAGAGCCCATTCCTGCATTAGAGCCGGTCAGATTTTCCATCACCAGCCACCGGGGTTGCTTTGGATCCTGCTCATTTTGCGCCCTCACCCACCACCAGGGAAGGATTGTGCAGAGCAGAAGCATAAGCTCCATCGTCCGGGAAGCAGAGAGGCTGGTCCTGATGCCCGGATTCAAGGGAATCATTCAGGATGTGGGCGGCCCTACTGCCAATATGTACGGCCTGGTCTGCCCCCGCTGGAAGAATGGGGCATGCCCAGACAGGCTCTGCTCTGCCGAATGCCCCACCCTGGAAATAGATCACTCCCGCCAGGTAGAGCTATTGCGCCGGCTCCGTGCCATTCCAGGGGTGAGGAGGGTCTTTGTCGGCTCGGGCATAAGGCACGATCTGATTATGGCGGACCGATCCAGCTATCTGGAGGACCTCTGCCGGCATCATGTCTCCGGCCACCTCAAAATCGCCCCGGAGCATATCTCCAGAACGGTTACGGAGTGCATGCATAAACCTCCTCGCCAGGTTCTGGACGCCTTCCGAGAGAGGTTTCACGCGGCTTCGCGGGCGGCGGGAAGGGAGCAGTATATTCTCCCCTATCTCATGTCCGGCCATCCTGGCTGCACCATTGCCGATATGGTCGAGCTGGCGGAGTATTTGCGCGACAACCACATGTACACCGAGCAGGTGCAGGACTTCACCCCCACACCTATGACCATCTCCACTGCCATGTATTATACCGGCCTGGATCCCTTCACCCTCCAGCCGGTTCACATTCCTCGGGGGGAGGAGAAGAGGATCCAGAGAGCTATGCTGCAGTACAGAGATCCAGAGAATTACAGTCTTGTCCGGGATGGGCTGGAGAGGATCAGAAGAAAAGACCTCATAGGAGATGGGGAGCGGTGCCTCATTCCGTCCCGATATAGAGGAGCAAAGCATTGAAAAATGCTGGCTTAGAATCCAGCCGCAGATTTCCAGGCATCCAGATCTATCCCGCACCGCTTACTCCTCCAAGCTGAGGTCCTCGGGGTAAAGATCGGCCTCATGCAAGAGATCGTTCCCTGCCAGATCATAGTATCCGGTGATCCTGAGTATGTCCAGACGGGATATCTCATAAGCTCCACCCCTTCGCTCCAGTGGGGGATTGACCTGGACCTCCTGCAATGTTATCCCCGCCCCCCCCTCATTGTAGCGGTCGAATATCTGCCCCCAGGGGACGAGATGGGCAGTTCTGCTCTTCCCCACCCCATAACGCAGCTCCACCGCCAGTATGCCCTGACGGCCAGAACGGGTGATGAAATCCGTCTCCCTCTCTATCTGATGGCCGCCTGCGGCCTCGCTGAAGTGCTGCTTGAAATAAAGCGACCTGGTCTTGCGGGCATCAAGGCTTTTGCATTCGATTGCCAGGTAGTACTCGGCAATTTTGGAGTCCACCAGGATATCGGCCAGCTGGGTGGCAAACCGCGACTGCCGGAGCCGGTAGGCTATGGCTTGAATGCCTTCCCTCTCGAAGAAGGAGTTGATAGAATTGACCATTGCCCACTCAAAGTCACCCATCAGTAGAGATATTTCAAAGCCCTTATTAAAGTATCTTTTCCCGTGTAATCACTTTCGCCCCACCCTCATTGCTACACTTTATAGCCTTTGGACAGTAACACTTCCTGTTGCTCTCTGTGAGGATTCATAT
>DAIO01000133.1:0-6927 GCA_002498745.1 Methanosaeta sp. UBA533
AACTGAACATCATCAATGAGCCGAAGGCACGAAAAAGCCCTCTCACGGTAGGGTGTAGCATCGGCAATACGCGATGTTTTTTTGATCTCACGAGAAGTTATATTGATGAAACCCACTTGATCCATGGCATCGAGCAACGCAGCGGCTGTAGGGTATCGTGCGATGTCCGCTTCAGCGGATGACGGCCAATATCGCGAGAGCGGCTCCCTTCTCTGAATCATTTCAGTCGAATCAGTGAACGTGCATATCCATCCACCAGGACGGAGGACTCGAAAACTCTCCTCAAAATATTTCCGTGGGCTGGGCAGATGATGGATGACATTGACCGCGAACAACAAGTCGAAGAAAGCATCCTCAAATGGAATAAACTCGGCCGATCCTTGGCAGACATTGAGCCGGGAATGAACCGGCGCATGCCGCCGCATGCCTTCGGACGGCTCGACACCCCAGCCAGCACAATCGACTGAATCAATGAGTGCATGGATGTGGTTGGCCGTGCCACAGCCGACCTCCAGCACCTTGGATACGGGAGTGAGGGAACAGAATGACTGCAACTCGACAATCACATGTTCACTTTCCCGTCGGCTGAGGGCGTATGCATCTGCTATGGTATCGTAATCCGTCTTCATCTTCTCATGCCCCAACAACAAAGGTCACCGCCGCGTTTGACTGCATGATATATCTGACCGTTAATCAGGCAATACTAATTTTCCCTGCTGATGTTTAAAACGAAACCCATGCTCCCTCACATGGATGGCCGTCGGGATCGGCAAAATATCCAGAATATCCTCCGCCGTCATCACCCTAGCCTTCCGCCTGGCCGCTTCAGTATCCATCTTCCTGACGCTCCCCAGGTGCACATTGCGCGTCTTGCCGCCCTCGGCCTCAGCCAGGGCCGCATCTGCCTCGCCTTGCAGCCTCTCAGCCTCCTGGCGGGCCGAGGGTGCACGGACTACGGCCTTCTGCAGGGCGCGGGCATCCCTGGCCAGATCACGGGCGTCCATGTTAGGGGCCTATCTCTTCTCCTGCCAGCCTCTCCGCCATCCCTCACTCTTGCTTTAGTTTATCTGATAATACCGTTTCGGATTCGTTTCTATTATAATAGCAAATTAATATTGATTCTTAGGCGGGATAGATATAGTCTGCGAACCGTTGCCAAATGAAACGGTCTCCCGGTCTAAGAGCATGTTCTCGGAGATATCCATCTAATTTTCTTTTTTTGTCTTCACCACTCAAGCAGCCAACTATACGATTAGCCTCATAAAAATCATGCAGGCCATTTATCCCGCATTCTATCATTGCCCTCATGCCATTAACAGGAAATTCAAGAGGGTTTTAAATATAACTGCCTACAAATGTATTCCTGCTTTCTTCAGGCTAGCATTCAGGTCTTCCTTCATTTGTTCTGCTGCCTCTTTTGCGAACAATGCAAACTTCTCATCATTGCCTTTGTTCTGATAGGCAAATATAATCCCTCTTGATGAATTCACAATCGCCCCTCTTCCGTCTTCATTGAAGCAAGGGACAACATCATCTGCTCCGCCTCCCTGGGCACCATAGCCTGGTACAAGGAAGATTGCCTTTGGCATCAGTTTTCTTAGGGCCTTTGCCTGTTCAGGGAATGTCGCTCCGACAACTGCACCGACACTGCTGTAGCCGCGCTCACCTATTACCTCTTGTCCCCATTTGTTGACATTCTCTGCCATTATTTCATACACTTTCTTTCCGTTGACTTCCAGGTCTTGTAATTCAGATGAGCTTGGATTTGAAGTCTTGACAAGGACAAATATCCCTGAACCGTCCTCTTTGCAGACTTTAGTGAATGGCATGACTGAATCAGAGCCAAGGTAAGCATTCACTGTCAAAGCGTCAGCGTCAAATGACCTTTTCTTTTCACCAAAAACATCAACCTTGCCCAAGAAACCGTCTGCATATGCCTGTGAAGTGTTTCCAATGTCGTTCCTTTTGCCATCGATCAATACAACAAGCTTTGCAGCTGCTGCAGCCTTTGCAGTCTCTTCCATTGCCCATACTCCCCACCAGCCGTACTGCTCATAGAAAGCTGCCTGAAGCTTCACTGCAGGGACTATCTTCTTTACTGCCTCTATAATCTGGCTGTTGAAGTCGAACGTTGTCAGTGCGACTGCCTCGAAAGTCTTGCCATGCTTTGTGCTGTGCTTCTTTTTCAGAAAGCCAGGTATTTTTGAAAAATCAGGATCTAACCCAACAATAGCAGGATTCTTCTTGTCTTCGATTGCTTCTATGAGCCTATCAGCGAAATTATTTAGAGCCATTGTATCACTATCTGAAAATGTCTTTAAATAGCTGACTTAAATAATTTATGGGTTTATATCCAACCGGCCCGGAGAGATCATTCATATCCCACATGTCTAAACAAGCCATCTATTCATCAGGTATATCCATCCACGATTTATACTTAAAATTTGGATTTTCCTCTCGACACAGTAAGACATTGGAACGAATAATTTCCCAATTTTTAAGAAAACGTCTTGAGACTCATGCAGATAACAGATCTCCCGCCAATTACTGCTACCAGGACCAACTCCTATGAATATGCGGGCCCCAAGGTATTTAATTATTACTAATAAAATTATGCGGGGAAAGGGATTCGAACCCTTGAACTCCTGCGAGAATAGATCTTGAGTCTATCACCGTTGGCCTGGCTTGGTTATCCCCGCATACGACCTGCATCTACTCGATCGACTTCCAGCAGATCGAGGATAATGCAATCACCTGCTGGTTTATGAATCTTGCCATCCGCATTCCTCCTGGCCTGGGCCCGAAGGGGGCGGGGAGGCAATCACCTCATAAAGAAAGCCTCTCAGGCATCCACATGATTCACGCAGATCCAGTGATAGTACCCATGAATCCCCGTGCCCGTGACCTCGTCGAACTCCTCCAGCTCGCAGCCGCAGATCTGGCAGAGCTCGCCGTCCGGAACCTCGATCTCAGCATCATTGCATAGAACTGTTACCATAATCGGTCTCCATATCTATCTTCCAGGGGGCATGAACCTTTCGGGCTTCAAAAATCCTTTTCATTGAGCATGCGGTTTCTTAGGCCAATCATCTGACGCCATGGAACCTCGGGGCATCCATTTCGCAGGTCATCTGATAGATTTGCGAGCTGCTTCTCCCATTACCTCTAGCTGTCTTATCACTCCATCCTGAAGCAGTCTATTTTGCATGAACTCCTCATGGGAGATGCCATCCATATAGAACTCAATTTGCGTAAAGGCATCAAGGATGTGGCGAAGATAGACTGAATCATCCTTCTTCATAAAGCATGACCAGATCTTTTTCAGCATAAGGGCGCAAGTATGGGCTGAGTGACCCTTCTGCTATTAGCTTCACCTCTCTGCCCAACATTCGACTGAGCTCATCTTCCAGGCCGAACCATCCTAAACCCAATCTGGGACGACTCTCGGGATCTTTTAGCTCAACCAGAATATCGATATCGCTTTCTGGTGTCTCTCTGGCATCCTTCCTCACGCTCAATTACCTTCTATGTGCATATCTTGGTTTAAATAGATAGGGGATTTGCATCATTCTATCCCCTTTGTATCATCGCCCTCAGCTCTTCAGCCCAGGGGCGGGGAGGTTGAAGAGCACCTCTCCCCCGCCTGAGCCTATGGGCACGTAGAGAACATTGGGGTTGTTCTTGATCGCCTGCACGAACTCCCAGGATACCAGGGTTGGCGTTACCGATTCTCCCTTGATCCTGTTGGCCTCAGCTATGCCCTTGGCCTCGATCACCAGCCTCTCCGCCTCCTTCTCCGACTGCTGGATGGTAAACTGCATCTGCTGAGCCTGCTGCTGCTTCTGCTGCTTGGTGGTGATGGCCACCTGGAGCTCAGTCGGCAGGAAGATCCCCCTCAGCCAAACTCTCTCGATGATGATGCCGGTTCTATCCAGCTCCATCTTGAGCTGCTTTTCCACATCCGCCTGGATCTCAGTCGACTTATTGGTGTAAATGTCCTCTGCGGTGTACTTCTTGATCTCCGCTCGAAGCAGGCCCATGAAGGAAGGAGTCAGCTTGGTGTCCACATAGTCTCCTCTTACCGATCTGAAGATGTCCGGAGCCTTGGCCGGATCAAGGTGCCACAAGACGCTGCTGTCCAGATTTATCTCCAGGCCCTCACGGGTCAACGTCCCGGTTACCTGCTTGTACTCTATCTGCTGGGTCTGGGTGTTCATCTGGTGGACGCTGGTGAGCGGATCTTTGAGGTTGAATCCCGGACTCAGCACGGTATCGGAGACCACCCCAAACCGGTCCTGCACCCCCACATGCCCGGCAGGGATTATGGCAATGAAGGATCCTCCCACTAAAACCAGCAGCAGCAATAAGATGATTGCAGTGGCAATGAAAGCTTTTGCTCCAAGAGAGAAATGCGGTGGCTTAGGCATCCTCTCTCTTATTTTTTCCCGTAGTATATCACTATCTATTCCGCTCATCTACTCCTCCGCTATATACTGCTATGCTCATTAGCTTTGCTTTGCTCTTTATTGGTGAGATATTTCTCATCCCAGAAGCATCATGTCATATCTCCGTAGAACTTGAAGACCATGTAGCCATTGCCCACCACCTGCATCTCCGAGACGCCAAAGAACTCTTTGTTCCAGCTGGTGGGCAGATATCTGGCCACCGCCAGGGCAACCCCACAGATGAACAGTATAATGAAAAAGAACAGCCTGCGCTCAATTAGCGAGAAGGCGCCTATTAAAAGACAGATCAGAGAAATAACTGCCATTGTATTTCCCAAAAATACGTGCTTCAGCCCGCTGGTGGTCTGAATGGTGTTGTCGTCCACCCGCTCGGCTATGAGCATTATGCTCTTCATGTTGATGGACATCGACTCTTCCAGCCGCTTATCTGCGCCCATCACATCTGAGGGATTCTCAAAATCAAACTGGGCACCATCGTCGGTCATAACCACCAGGGGAAGATCAAAGCTCCCCAGGAAGCTGCCGCTGGTATGCTTGCCATCGATTATGTACTCGTCCACCAGCTCCAGCGGCTTTATCCTTCTGACAAGAGCGACCTTTTCCGAGTCAGAAGGCACTTTCACAATCCTTGACAGATTGACCAGATCGCTTGCCGCCTGGCTGGTGTCGAAGTTGCTCAGCCTGTTTATGGCATCCATGCCGTTCTTGAATACGAAGTCGTCGGCCACCTCAGGGAATATATTCCGCCCCGGCGTCTTGTAGCGGTTTTTAATTGCCTTCTTCAGTTCGGCCAGGCTTATCAGGAACGCCGGCCCCATAACCTCTATCTTATTCTCCGAGGTGATGACCTTGGGATTCAGAAATTTTACCACCCTGGAAGAAGCCTTCCCGCCTATCTTCTCAGAAGCTAGATCATTGGGGGAAGAGTGCTTTATCGCCTCTAGCTCTCGGTCCAAGAGGCTGGAAATCTCCCTGATTTCGTTCATAGCTTGGCCGCTCCGGGCTGACCATCCAGGATCACCAGAGTGAAAGGACTCTGGATAGAGATCGTCCCCGTCTGGTGGAATGTCCTCTCGTCCATCCTCACCACATCCGGATCCCTTCTTGGCAGCTCATCCAGAACCCTGGCCGGGCGATCAATCTCCTTGGCCAGATCAGAGCGCTTCGGCCCGCTGACGGTGCACATTCCCCCCTTCAGATAGAGGATGCCCGGATCTCTTGTCGACAAAAAGAGCATCTCGCAGGAATCCAGGCTCACTTCCAGGTCTTCTGGGTTGTCGATGTTGCAGCAGGTCAGCTGTCTGGACTGGAAGGGCTCGCTAAATCCCGAAATTCTTATGGACAAGGGCTTTTTCGAGCAAGCGAGGAATGTCGCCTTTCTGGTCAGGAAATATCGAACGGGTGTGCAGGCGAACTCACAATCCAGGCATGACTGCAGCCGCCTTGCAGTCTCCGCGTCGATTCCCTCCAGGTTTGGCAATAGCCTCAATTCTTGCTGCGTATCTTGCTGCATATCTCTCACTTACCTAATTGGCGTTATAGATGTTAATAGCTTTCCTAATCCAGGGCGTAACCAGAACCCGCGGATATTCATGATCCGCCCCCCTTAAACTCGATGAGCTTCGATATTAATCTTCGATATCGATAATAGATAATAGGCTCCAATTGAGTTAGTTATTTATACCCCATTTGTCCTTCCCGATCTTCATGTAAAGGATAATGGCTGAGTGCCGCTGACCTGCGGTTACAGTCAAAGCAGACCGTTTTGATCGGGAGACGGTACTATTCCCTCTTCTCCGCCGCCTTGAGCAGACGGATGACATCCTCATCCTCAAGCTGTGCAAACTCCTCGTAATGCTCGGACACTGAACAGAAATCAGGGGGCACATCCAGGGCCACAAGCTCATCGGCCTCTCTTCTGATCCTCTCTGCAGCCTCCATCGACGAGACGGGAACGGCAACCACTATCCTCTTAGGATGCTGCTTTTTCAGCACTATGATGGCCAGGAGGACGGTAAGCCCGGTGGCCATGCCGTCGTCTGTCACTATGGCCACCTTCCCTCCAGCCATCAGGGGCGGTCTGTCTTCAAGATAAGCTCTTCGCCTTCTATTCGCCTCTTTCATCTCCTCTTCTGCCCGGGCACCGAGCCATACGGGATCCAGGCGGGAAGCGCCCAGGCTGTCGCATATCATCTCCCCGTCCTCGGATATTGCGCAGACGGCGCATTCCCGGCTGCCGGGATAGCCGATCTTTCTGGTTATGAGCAGATCCAGTGGAGCATCAAGGTGGCGGGCTACTTCATATCCCAGGACCACCCCACCTCTGGGAAGGGCATAGACCACCGAATCCTGGCCCATAAACCCGTCCAGGGCCCCGGCCAGCACTTTTCCTGCCTGGGACCTATCCTTAAAGAGCATAAAATATTGTCTGGCGGGAAAGAACTTATCTCTTTGGATTTGA
>DAIO01000133.1:6946-7987 GCA_002498745.1 Methanosaeta sp. UBA533
GCGTCCTGTACCTGTGCCACCGCAACGCCGACCCTGATGCCATAGGGAGCGCATTTGCCCTGGCCGGAGCCTTCGGAGGGACAGTGGGGGCGATAGACGACCTGAGCCGCACTGGAGAGGCTCTATCTGATATCATAGGATTACATATACTGATCAATCCATCAGAAGAGGGCTGGGATCTGATCGTGGTGGTGGACACATCCGTCCGGCTGCAGCTGGGCAGAATCCAGCTTTCCAGATATGGACTAATAGACCACCATCAGGATGAAGGGTTGACAAAGGAGGCAGAATTCTATATCCAAAGGCCGGCCAAATCCACTGCGGAGATCGTCTGGAAGATCCTGAAGGATAACGGACGGCAGCCGAGCAGGGAGATGGCCCTGGGTCTAATGGCAGGGATTATCTCGGATACTGGACGGTTTAAGCGGGCCAGTGCAGAGTCATTTATGGCAGCCTCAGAGCTACTGGAGGCAGGAGGATTTGATTATGAAGAGGCATTGCAGACCCTATCCGTTGCCCCGGACATCTCTCAGAGGATAGCGGTCCTCAAGGCAGCCTCCCGGGCAAAGATCGAGCGCCAGGGAGAATGGCTGATAGCCGCCTCCAGGATCAACTCCTTCGAGGGCTCAGCGGCAGCAGCGCTGATAGATCTGGGGGCAGACGTGGCCTTTGTTGCCGGAAGGCATGGCGATCGGGTCAGGATCAGCGCCCGGTCCAGCCGCAAAGCAACGAAAGCCGGCTTGAACCTCAACCAGATCCTGGGTGACATCGGCAGGGCTCACGGAGGTGACGGCGGAGGCCACAGTTCAGCAGCCTCCTTTGATGCCAGGGGCGATCCTGAAGCCCTCCTGCAGGAATGCAGAAATAGGGTGGCAGAGCTGCTGCCCTGATATTTCTTTTCTAAGCCTTGCGCACTTTTAGAGCGTACTTTTTCAGGGCTTCAATTCCCGGCAGGGGCTCTCCCGAGAGATAGGTGATGCTCGCACCGCCGCCCATGCTCACATGAGAGAATTTGGGCTCCAGCCCCAGCTGTTCGATGGC
>DAIO01000053.1:0-3013 GCA_002498745.1 Methanosaeta sp. UBA533
AACAAGCCTGCCCTGCGGGTCTTGGGGATTGCGGAGAGCTTCGAGCGGCCGGGCGCCTCGTCAGCCGATCCCGCTTCCACAACTCCCTCACCGGCGGCAAGTTCCAGGTCCATGCTGGCAGGGGTGGTCATGCGCGCAGACAGAAGGGTGGACGGCCTGGCTTATGCCCGGGCGAGTGTGGGGGGAGACGATGCCACCCGAGCGGTGTTGGAGATATGTCGCCGGCTGGATCGCAGGGATATCAACGCCCTTCTCCTGAGCGGAGCAGCAATAAGCTGGTTTAATATCATCGACCTCGTGGCGGTGTTCGAAGAGGTCAGCCGGCCCCTCATCTGCCTGACCTACGAGGAATCAGAGGGCCTGGAAAAATATCTGCGCGAGTATTTCCCGGAACCGGAAGAAAAGATCGAGCGCTATCGAACCCTCGGTGGGCGGGAGAAGATCAGGCTCAAGACGGGCTACGATCTATTCGTGCGCGTGCACGGGGCAACGGTGGAGGAGGCGAGGATTCTCTTGAATAAGTTTACTCTGGATGGCAGGGTGCCGGAGCCGGTTAGATTGGCCCGAATGGCAGCTCGGGCAGCGCGCAAGGTTGAGGAGGAATTAGCTTCCGGCAGCGAATAGCAGCCTGCGATCCAGTGGATAAACCGGCGATATCAGCCTTGATGGCTTAATGGCGATATGCTGGCAGGAGGCGTTCTGCCAACTTTGCTGCTCCTGCCAGGGCGGCAAGACAAGTCCCCACTCTCCTACCGCTCAATAGTCGATTCTCTCCGAAGTTAATAACTGTTTTTTTCATGTAGAGCTTATGTAGGTCTGATATAGGTTATTTTTTCAATGAAAAATTCAAGACCAATGGCCGAACTGCTTCACCGCTCGATTTAACAATAGTGAATTTCTTAAGGGTTTCTTGGATGGTGATAGCAGTACAGTGCTGGCTTTTTGGACCGAATCCTTTTTCTACAGAAAAAATATTATGAGAAAGTATGTGCAAGCCATCCAAGCTAGTCGAGTTATTGAGGAGCGCCCGCTACCTTTCATGTATCATAGCGATCCTCATTCTTATGCTATTGTGTTATTTTCCTGCCGCAGGCCTAACCGATCTGGACTGGAGGCTGGGTAGCTCGAAGTACTCCCAGGGGTCGGTCAGCGATGAGACGGCATTTCACGGGTCGAACTGCGCGGACCTATCTGTGGATAAGAAGGGCTCCACCGTCCGGGCGCGAATTTATCTGAATGAGCCCATGGCCATAGAGGACATCGATAGGATGAGTATGTGGGTGAATCCGGGGGCTGGGAATGGAAAGGTTCAGATCGAGTTCTATATGGATGGCGATAAGAGCGGTGCCTACGAGAGCAAAGATCCTCAGGACGCAAGGATTCGCTCCATAAGCCGGTCGTGGTCGGATCTGGGATTCTCCCATGGCCAGTGGAATGAGCTGGATGGCTTTGACCTCGAATTTGAGAAATATGGCAATAAGAACTTCCCCCACGGCGGCCTGGAGGATTTCAAAGAATGGCTAAAAGGGCATGAGGTGTTGCATATCTATATCACCCTCTACAAAGATTCCAAAGCGCCGGTGACCTCAGCCTTCATCGATTACATAAGAATTGGAGATGAGATCATCAGCTTCGAACCCCTGGAGGAAGAGGACGTCAAGTATGGCCCCAAAAGCGCTACCGCCGGAGGGAAGATCACCTATACCATCACCTATGGGAACAACGATTTCCAGCCCGTTGACATCGTGGTCAGGGAGAATTACGACCCGAAGACAGTCTTCATCGAATCCCAGCCAGCGCCCGATCCGGGCAGCAACAACCGCTGGACCATCCCCGCCGTCGCACCAGGCAAGCACGGCCAGATTAAGATCGTCATGAAGACGGTGAAGCCCGCAGCTAAGGCTGATATAGAGGGCACAGTCTCAGGCAAGGGTCTTTCCTCAACCCGTGGCATGCTTTCCACAGAATTTGAAAGGTACATCATCACCAACAGCGTTCAGATCCTGGCGGGCAACCGCAGCTATTCGGCCTCTCTGGACACGGCGATAAAGCCGATAGTCGGCTCGACCCTGGCTTACGGCGAGCACGGCTCTGGCACCTATCGAGCGGAGGAGGAGCTGGACTATAGATCTTCGAGCATATCCGCTGACCGCAGTGTTTCTGCCTCTCAATCCCCATGTATTCTCAACCTCTCCCATCGCTCGATTGCCCTGGATGAGAGCTGGTCTGCCGATGTGCGGGCTGAGAACGATTACCGGGATCTGGGCTGGATGGACAGATACCATGAGGCGAGCTGGATCAATCTGAGCTACAAGACAAAGCTGGGAAAATCGCTATCGTATATGGAGACCTCTGCCCAGGTGAATGGCACTGCCGATCGCATGGCAGCCTGGCAGGGCGGCTTCATAGACCAGCGGCTTATTGGCAACTTCTCTATGGATGGGAAGGCTAAATGGAGGTTTGCGAGCAAGAGAAAGAGCCTGGCGATGGATGAGAATGAGCTGGACTGCGGGATGGAGATTGGGGAGGGGAGGCTGAACTCTGGCAGATGCCAGGGTTTTTGATCCTTTTCTAGATTTAAGGCTTGCATGATTGGAATCAGACTTAACCATCTCGATCGTTGTATCCGAGCCTCCCCGGCGTTGAGGGGGGCCAGGGCACTACCGCGCGTTTAATCGCGCGCGGCGCCCACTAAAAAACAGCTGTGAAGATACAATATTAACCTCAATCCAGCTGGATTCAAGAAATCCACCGGTAGTGTATTTCCTTTTCTGTAAAATGATATAAAAGCCCTGAAAATAACTAAAATTTAGAAAAATATGCTGCTCAGGCGGAGAAGATTCCTCGGAGCCCAATCCCCTACGCGCATGAAGCCATCCCCTGGCAGATGAGGCTGGCTAGCAAGATGACCTGCCAATAGGAAAGCATAAAGCATCCATCCAGCTTCAGGCCCTATGGTTATCCCGCGCGCATTTCCGCCTATGAACATTTTACTATTCGTCCAAATGTCCCC
>DAIO01000080.1:0-14880 GCA_002498745.1 Methanosaeta sp. UBA533
CGCTCGGGAGATTCCGATACTGGTGGAGTACATCAAGTTGATGATCATTCAGCCCGATCTCACCTGATCGCCCAGCTCGTGCAGCACAAGGCGGAGAGCGCCTATCCGATCGAAACAGTTAAGTTCAAGTTGTGAGACTAGATGGGCGGGCGTCGATGGTCTAGTGGTTATGACTTGGGCCTTCCAGGCAGATCAATAGAATCTGCGAAGCAAGCCTACAACCCGGGTTCGAATCCCGGTCGACGCACTCTTAGGCCTCATTCTTCTGAATTTGCTTATTCTGGTGGCCAATACGTTAAATGCCGAATATTTTTCGCTACATTTATATCCTAGTTTCACCAGTTAATATTTCATGAATTCTGGTGGGGAGATCTCCAATGCAAGAGGATTGCTGGCAGAGAAGATTGCAGGCGAGATCACCTTATCCCAAAATCCTGGCGAGACATTGAGAAAGTGGCGGCGCAACTTCGGCATAACCCAGACCGACCTCTCCAATCACCTGAAAATATCTCCTTCGGTAATATCCGACTATGAGAGCGGCAGGAGAAAGTCTCCAGGCATAATGATAGTCAGCAAGATAATCGATGCCCTGCTCAGGCTGGATGAGAGCCGGGGCTGCAATGTCCTGCGCGCCTATGAGGATATGTGGGGGGATATCCTGGGGCTGGACTCCATCTGCAGCGTCTGCGAGTATCAAGAGCCCCTTCCTCTGAACGATATCGCCAAGAAGCTTGATGCTGAGGTCGTCTACGGCCGGACGGATATCACCATCTGGGGTTATACGCTGATAGACAGCCTGAAGGCCATTGTGGAGATGCTCCCCGACCAGTTCCAGAAGATCTATGGGCGGAGCACCGCCAGGGCTCTGATATTCACCGGCGTTCACACCGGCCGATCGAGCATGGTTGCGGTGAGGGTGAGCAATCTAAAACCAGGGGCAGTGGTCCTGCAAGGAATGGAGCCAGTAGATGTGGACCCCATTGCGGTCAGGATCGCAGAGGTTGAAAATATCCCTCTTTTGACGACACATTTTTCCGTGGATGAGATCACCAGTGCTCTGAGCAAAGGGTGAAATCCATTGGTCTCGGGTATTGTCAGCTATGGGGTCTATATTCCCCGATTCAGGATAAGGGCAGATGAGATAGCCAGGGTATGGGGGGGTGGTGATGACATCTCTTCAAGCCTGCAGGTCTTCGAGAAATCCGTGCCTGATCTTGATGAGGACACAGTAACCATTGCTGTGGAGGCCGCAAGGAACGCTCTGGATCGCGCCGATGTGGATCCGAAGAGGATAGGGGCCATCTATACGGGCTCGGAGAGCCATCCATATGCGGTTAAGCCTACGGGGACCATCGTCGGCCAGGCGGTATGCACCTCATCATCCTTCACCACTGCGGATTTCGAGTTCGCCTGCAAGGCGGGGACTGCGGCGATTCAGGCCTGCCTGGGCCTGGTAGGCTCCGATATGATCGATCTGGGTTTGGCCATCGGCGCAGACGTCAGCCAGGGAGCGCCAGGTGATATGCTGGAGTACACCGCAGCTGCCGGAGGGGCGGCTTATTTGATCGGAAAGAGGGATCTGGCGGCCCAGATCGAGAGCTTTTATTCCTTCACCACCGATACCCCGGACTTCTGGAGAAGAGAGGGAATGCCATACCCAGAGCATAGCGGCAGGTTCACAGGGGAGCCCGCCTATTTCAAGCATGTCACCAGCGCGGCCACTGGGTTGATGGAGAGGATGAAAACCAGGCCTGAGGACTACGACTATGCAGTCTTCCACCAGCCCAATGGCAAGTTCCCGGTGCGGGTGGCCAAGATGCTGGGCTTCTCCAAAAAGCAGATTGAGCCCGGTCTGGTCGTGCCCATGATAGGGAACACTTACTCTGCATCCTGCCTCATCGGCCTGGCCGCCACCCTGGACATCGCCCGGCCGGGAGAGAGGATCTTCGTCACCAGCTTTGGCTCCGGTGCGGGCAGCGATGCCTTCAGCATCAAGGTATTGGACAGAATTGAGGACATCCGCTGCAATGCTCCGAGCGTTCGCGACTATATCGGCGATGCTGAGTATCTTGATTATGCAATGTACGCCAAGCACAAGGGCAAGCTGAGAATATGAGGTCTGTATCTATTATTGGTGTAGGTTGCACCAAGTTCGGGGAGAGATGGGACTCTTCCCTGCGCGACATGATCGCCGAGGCAGGGGTCCTGGCGATTGAGGACGCAGAGATCACCGGCGAGCAGATAGATGCCCTCTATGTGGGCAATATGAGCGGCGGGCGGTTCATAGAGCAGGAGCATATCGGAGCCCTGATCGCCGACTGCGCCGGTCTATCCCGGCTGCATGTCCCCTCCACCCGGGTAGAGGCCGCCTGCGCCTCCGGAGGTCTTGCCCTCCGCCAGGCGGTCATGGCTGTGGCCAGCGGCTACTGCGATATCGTCATCGCCGCCGGGGTCGAGAAGATGACCGACGTCTCCTCAGGCACCGCCGCCGACGCCCTGGCAGCAGCAGCAGACAGGGAGTGGGAATGCTTCTTTGGCGCCACATTTCCAGCGCTCTATGCCATGATGGCCAAGATGCATATGCGCCGCTACGGCACAACTCATGACCAGATGGCCCAGGTGGCAGTGAAAAACCACCATCATGCCTGCATGAATCCCATCGCCCAGTATCAGATGGAGATCGGCATTGATGATGTGAACAGATCCTCTATGGTGGCCGATCCCCTGCATGTGCTGGACTGCTCTCCCATATCCGATGGTGCATCGGTGGTGGTTCTGGCTCCCACCGAGACAGCTCGCAGGTTCTCCGACACTCCTATCAAGATCGTGGGCTGTGCTCAGGCCAGCGATACCCTGGCCCTGCACGACCGCCGCGACCTGACTACCCTGGATGCCACAGTCCATGCAGGGCGTTCTGCCTTCCGCCAGGCAGGGATTGAGCCCCGTCAGGTGGATGTGGCCGAGGTCCACGACTGCTTCACCATCGCTGAAATCCTGGCGATTGAAGATCTGGGATTTGTGGAGAAGGGGCAGGGTGGCAGGGCAGCTGAGGAAGGGCTGACCGCACTGGATGGAGAGGTTGCAGTCAACACCTCTGGCGGACTGAAGGCCTGCGGCCATCCGGTAGGGGCCACCGGGATCAAGCAGGCCTATGAGATCGCTCTGCAGCTGAGAGGAGAAGCAGGACGCCGCCAGGTCGACGAGGTGGAGATCGGCCTTGCTCATAATGTGGGTGGGTCAGGGGGAACTGCCTTGGTCCATATATTCACGAGGTAAAGATGACGACCCAAGCTCCCAGATTCTGGCGAAGCATACCTCAGAGATACAATCTCTTGGGAACGCACTGCAATAGATGCAACGAATACTTCTTTCCTCCCCGAAACCTCTGCCCCAACTGCCGCAGAGGTGCTCACTTGGAGAGCCATGCCTTCAAGGGAACGGGGACCATCATCACCTACACCACCATCCACAATGCTACCGACGACTTCGAGAGGCTCACCCCCTATAATCTGGCTATAATCCAGCTGGATGAGGGGCCCAAGATCACCGGCCAGATCGTATCCAGCCAAGAAGAGGTGAAGATCGGGATGAGGGTCAGGGCGGTATTCAGAATCCTGGGAAAGGAGGGTGACCGGGGCATAATCTATTATGGCACGAAGTTCGCCCCATTGATTGAGCCGGGCTGCCAGGAGAGGGAAGAGAAGAGTAGCGACTCCGCCTGAGAATGGTCCGGTAGTATCTTCGGGCTTCCCCACCAGGAAGAAATCGTATTGGCCGAAGAAGGGACAGATGTCCTTTACTCCCAGCTTTTTTTGCAGATAATCAGAGGGAAGTGCATAAATACTTTATAAATGTTATTAGGAACTATGAGGATGATATCGCTTTTTCTATGCCTATTTATGCTTCTCATCAGTTCCTTGGGAATGAATTGCACTGCAACGAATGAATCCCAATTGGACAGAGCATCAGTGGGCACAGCATTGATGAGCAACGCGACAGCAGCCGCAGAGATAGCGGACTATGTACAGATTAACATCTCATCGCAGGAAAGCTCTGAGAATGCTGAAGCCTTCTGGATCCTGGAGGGATACGATCGGATTCAGTTGCCCAGAATGGGCCGCATCCTGCAAGAGAACCAGACCTCTCAGGAACTGCTATTGCCAGAGGAATTCGCAGTCTATTCTAAGGGGATGCCTATACAGGGGATGATCGAGTTCTCCAGAGAACAAGTCCCCTTGGTGATCCCCTCCGAGATGGGAATCAACGTCTGCATAGCTCCTCTCAGCCTGGCGGGCTATATGGCTGGAGATCTTGGCAACATACAGTTATCTGAGGAAGCGATCTGCACAGAGGCCGTGGTAATGGATGGCGCGGAGAATGATGGCGCAGCGAAGAAGGCCAATCTATCTTTCAGCATCGCTTCAGATAGAACGGCCGAGAGGAGAAGCGGCCTTTATGCGCTATATGCCCTTGATGGAAATCGATCGTCTATTGCCCCCGCTCAGGCCTTCATCTTAACGGAAGGAGAGGCGGTCCTGCAAATGGAAGATAGCATCCCTTCAGAGAATGAATTCATTAAGATCAATCTGAGCACAGGGACTGAAGACAACCGGACCAAGATATTCGCAGCAGCTATTATGCCGCGCAAAGAGTATGATAATGCCACAATGAGGCTGGTCGCGAATGAATCAAAAACCTGGCCGGTTGTCGCTCTATCCATAGGCACAAGATCCACTGAGATCGAGGTCAATCCCGCCAATGCTCAAGACCAGCTTATGGGTATGATCTCCCTTCTGCCGGACAATAGCTCCATCAGCATGCAAGAGGCCACTCAGTCCGCGGTTGATCTCATCCTTCTGACTGATGGATCATGGGTGAAGGGGGAGTATGTGATCGTATGCGCCATCTATTCTCCAGGGATTGGGCTACAGGGATTGAAGCAGAAAATTGTTGAGGTGATTTAACCCCACCTGCACCCTTAATTAATTTTTATCGTGACATAATTCTTCCATTTTTCAGAATGATGAAATAAATTGTTCTGAGCAGTTATGGCGTGAGGTTTTTATCTGATATCATACCCAATAGAATTGAGCATTAAGAACAATCTCCAAAAGAATCAAGGACAATCTTGAGGAGAAAAACTGAAAAATGTATTAATTAAATGATATGGCTCAGGAATATATCCTAAATATCACGAGAGGTGACCAAGCATATGTTGAGAGTAGAGAAGGCCGTAGCCTGTATAATCAGCTTGAGCATTCTGGCACTAGGCCAGATTGCCTGGGCGCAAGATCAGGCCATAGAACCGATGACATTGGTTCCGGGAGCGGATTATAGTGAAATGGATTTAACAAATTTGGTCTTAGGGAGCAAAGAGATGACCATCTCCGGATCGGGAGAAGGTGAGCTTCAAATAACCCTCTCCTTCACCACGACGGTGCCTGTGGTTTCGGGAAGCTACAACTATGATGTTTCCGGATTCGAGTTGCTCCCGCTTTCTACAGCGGTCCAGTTAAAGAGCAGCGGCGCGGGATACGATCTAACTGTGCCGGGGATTCTCGTTCCCAGCAAGCCGAATGACTTCACTCTGACTGCCAGTCCGGTCAGGAGCATGAATGTCGGTGTAATGCGGCAGGATGGAAATGCAAACCGACCCTGGACAAGCCGCCAATTCCAGGCTGACCAATCAAATCAGGCCGTAGCCAGAAGCGATCTGCTCTATCCAAATCCAAGGGGAATATACAGGGCGAGGGTATTCGGAGATGCTCCTTTGGATGCAACCATGGTCCAACTTACCGTCACTGCAGAGAAAAGGGTCGTCATCAATGGACCATTTGATCTGGTCGCCAATACCGCAGGATTTCCGCAAGGCAGATACAGCCTCCGCGCCAGGGCCATAAGTGGATCATTTGAGCAAATTGTGTTCGGTCTTGCCTAGAGCCATCTTCATCAACAATATCTATAATGCAGATGGAATTGCTGTAGCGATCAGGAGAATGCTGAGACTGGAGGAAGAGATTATGCCAAAGAAACCAGAATGGATGAGGAATGCTGGCAGGGGACTGGCCCTCGCCATGGCGATCAATTTGATGCTTATCTTCATATTGATATCGCCAGGAACCTCATTTGAGCTGTCTGCTGACAGCGTTACCGCCGGAGAGAATTTGATCATAACCGGGACGAGCGAGCCGAACAGCGAGAACACGTTCATCTCCAGCTTCACCATGAACCTGCCTGTGACCTCAGAGAAGTACAACTATGAGACCGAGGTCAAAGTCCCCAATAAGCCAAACCGTTTTACGGTTACGGCGAAAAATGTACAGAACCTCAATGCAGGAGTGAAGATGGGAATCTGGATCACCAAGAGCTTCGAATCACGCGACGGGGTAGTGCATCTCTCTGCAGCGGATATCCCCACTGGAAGGTACAAGCTCAAGGTATCCGGCAGCGCTATGCCGGGAGCAAATGAGGTTCCCATAACCATTGAGGCCGAGACGGGGGTATTGGCTGACTCCAGTGGAAGCTACAAGCTGGTCATCGACACCACCGGCATACCGGAGAGCGATTACCTGATCGAGGGAGATGGCGATGAGAAGACAGTGCGCATATTGAGCAGAGAAGAATCCCGCTCATCTGCTGCAGCTGGCAGTGTGGCTGAGAAGGAGATAGCAGCAGATAAAGATAAAATTGAGATCAATCTCAGCGCAACTGCAAGCGAATCCGCAGAGAGCAAGGGAGTAGTTGCCTGGCTGACAGATTTTTTAGGGCTATAGGCAGCGGACCCGGGGGAAACTAATGATGGAGAGGAATCTAGAGCAGATGCCGGCAGATCTCCTGGCAGCGGTGGTGCTTGCCCTGGCGGTTCTGCTCTTCACCCTCACCCCTTTGAGCGGCCTGTTCCTGCGAATACCCATCGGTCTTTTGATGGTGCTCTTTGTGCCAGGGTATGTGCTCATCGCCGCCCTCTTTCCAAGAAAGGGAGACCTTGATGGGATTGAGAGGATAGCCCTTAGCTTCGGTTTGAGCATCGCCGTTGTCCCCCTGATCGGTCTGGGCCTCAACTACACCCCCTGGGGAATAAGGCTGATACCGGTTGTTATATCCATTGTGGCCTTTACCCTGCTGATGGCTGCAGTTGCCTACTGGCGGCGTATCTCTCTTTCTCCAGAAGGAGAGGTTCTCCCTTCATCTTCGCCAGTGGATCGACTCAATAAAAAACGAGATCAGAGAAGAGGGAGAGAGGGGTTGGGTAGACAAGGCCTTGACTATAATTCTGATACTATCCATAATCGCCTCCATCGTCGCCCTTGTTTATGTGGTGGTCACTCCCAAGGAGGGAGAGAAGTTCACGGAATTCTATATCCTGGGCCCAGGGGGGAAGGCCTATGACTATCCGACGGAGGTCAGAGCAGGAAACAACAGCACCGTGATCGTGGGGGTGGTCAACCATGAGTACAGGCTCACCAACTACACTATGGAGATTCAGCTGAACAATACCCCCGCAGTTGATATTCTGATGAATAATACCGCCATTGCATTGAGCACATTTGAACACGACCGATCGGCTCCTATCATCCCCATAATGAGCATGAACCTCAGCCTGCAGCACAACGATACCTGGGAGCAGCCCTTAACCTACGTCCTGGATGAAACAGGAGACCGGCAGAAGCTGCAGTTCCTCCTATACAAAGAGGGAAATTTCACTGCCCCCTATAGGGATTTGCATCTCTGGGTAAATGTGACCGATATGAACAGAAGGCCATCAAAGGATCTGGGCAATGATGGGAATCAGGATTGGACCCAAGATTGGCAGGATTTTCCAGATCGTTTAATCAAATTCAGGGGCAATCTCCCTCCGGAGAGGTAGGTCTCCGGATGCACCTTTTTTGCCTCTTAGCGGATCTGGGCGGTTCTTCTGATTGATTTTGATCTTTTCTAACTCTTCGCGAAACTCCATATAGCTCTCAAAGCAGCCCATATCTTCCTCCGGATGGATTCATCGTGACCTATCATTATTTATCCGTTCTCATTCACAATGCTCCATTACGATATCGAGTGGCATTTTCGGGGAAGAGACATGCTGGAGATGAGAATGAGGGCAGTGCAACTTGCCGCCAGGGAGGAGATCTTCCTGGCGATTGCTCAGGGGGCGCTGAAGGCAAGGGCGAGAAGGCTTGCTCCTGAATCGTCGATGGAGGTCGGAAGCTTCAAGATGATGGTGGTCGAGGACGAGAACGGCGAAGGATGTGCAGTCCAGGTCATCGAGAGCCGGAAGATGATGGAGGATCTGGCTCTGGAAAAGGCTCAATACCTGGACAAGAGCGCAGAGGGTTGGAGCGACCATGAGCGACGGATGTGGCTGGAAGCCTTCTGGCGGGATCTGGGGCCGTATCTATATAAATGGAAGCAGATCAGGATGAGGCCAGGACCCGGAGAGAGCATCACCTTCGAGATAGAGGTAAGCAAATAGGCAGACGGCCCCAAGCCAGCAAGCTAAAAATAGAGGGAAACTAATGCCTGCAATTTATATGGGGAGATATGTCAGAACGGCCAGTTGAGGAGGAGGGGAAGGCCAGATTCCAGAGGCTGCTATATGGCTACCAGCGCTCGGTAAGCGGCGCCGTTGCCCCTGCCCATCTCTCCACTCCCACTGAGGTTGCAGGCCAGGAGTATGAATTCAAGCCCGTTCCGCTCGTCTCTGGCGGAGTTGATTATCATCAGCCCTGGAGCGGATATGCCCCCAAATGCACCCTTGAAGATCAAGAGGACTGCAAGTACTATCCCGTCCAGACCGCCAATATCAAAGTGAACGGCATCTACTCTGGTATCGAGGTGGAGGGCGACCGCTGGATGCAACTGGCCTGCCTGGCCGCTCGGGAGTCGATGGAAGAGAAGGGCGGTCCTTTTGCGGCGCTGATACTGCAGATCGATGACTCTTCTGATCAGATCCTGAGGTACTGGATCAATCATAACCAGGTAACATCGGCACTGGATCCCACCGCCCATGCGGAGATCATGGCCATTAGAAGCGCCTGCGCAAGTCTCGGGGTCTTTGACCTGGGAAGCATCAGAAAGGATGAGTCAAAACTTCCCCAGCCGGGCGATCTGTCCCACTGCGTCATCTACAGCAGCGCAGAGCCCTGTCCCATGTGCTACGCTGCCATCTGCTGGGCCAATATCCCCATGCTGCTCTTCGCCGCCACCCGCTTTGATGCCGCCACTCAGGGAGTGGACTTCTCGGATGAGGCCATTTATGAGGAGCTGTCCAGGCCGTACTCTGAGCGCTGTGTCAGGGTCTATCAGTGCACAGTGGACAACTCCCTTGACTCCTTCAACCTCTGGAAGGTCTCCAGAAAGGTACAGTATTCTCCGGATATCAAATAGATTCTTGGCTGTAAAGATCCCCTTGGGGACGAAGCCCCAAGGTATCCACTCTTGATGGAACCATCAAGAAGGCGTTTTTGAGTCTCTCCATCATCAAGGGTTAAGTAGGTGGCGTCTTTAGAGGCATGGTATATTTGTATCGTTCGAATTTAATGGGCAGGGTATCAATTAATCGTATCGGCTCATTTGGAAGGAGATCTTGAGGCCGAGGAGGTCTTTCAATGATCATCTTTCCAGATGGAATGAGAGCCACCTCTTGAATCACCAGGCCTACTGGTGAGGCTTGCTGGCCACTAACGGAGTTCAAATCGACATGGCTTGCGGGGCTCAAGGTTTCTCCGGATACATCATATGCATAGAGGGCATCCTCGTTGTGCTCTGTCACAAATATCCTCTGGCCGTCAGAACTCACTTTGATGCACCTCGGATTGGATGGTATGGAAGCCGTGGAAACCACCTGGCCGTCTGAGAGACGGATCATGTCCACATATGCATCTGTAGCGGTATAATGCCCCAGAAACAGATATTGACCATCTGGTGATATGGCAATGCCTCTGGGATGCAAGGATGTCACCATTGGAGCCAGGATAAAGTCATCGCGGGTCCTTATAACTTCTATTTTATTTTGGTCCATATTAGCCAGATAAATTGTGCTCCCATCCGGACTGGCTATTGCATCCTGAATAGCGTGTCCAGGGAAATTCAGGGTGGTAATTAAAGCATTCCTCACTGCATCAATCACATATACAGCCGGCTCCTGGTAGTCGACCACATAAGCTTTAGCCCCACTGGGAGTAAAGGTGATGCTGCTGGGATTGCCCCCCACATGGATGGAAGATGTCAATTCCATCTCCTGAGGATTAAAAATGCCCACCTCTCCAGTTTCAGAAAAGGTTACATAGACTCGGCTGTTATAAGGGGAAACGGCTATCCCTGTGGGTTGTTTGCCTTCGATCTCGATGTTGTCAATCAATTCCATCGTCGAGGGATTTATCACCGCTATATGATCTGAATCCGGACAGGTGACCCACAACCTGTTGGGGCTTTGAACCATGGCAATGGAATGAGCGTTATCCCCGACCTCAACCGTCTCGATAAGAGAGAGATCCTCACCATCGATTTTAGCCACGGTAGACCAGTCAGGATTAGATCCATGGACGTAGGAGTTCACAACATAAACGTACGAATAGGCAGTGGCATTCTGGATAAGAGACAGTGCCAAAATCCCCGATAGGAGCAAAACCCATAGACTCCAATGCGATCTGATTTTCATTTCATGATCACCTCAAAACTTCAGCGCTTCGTCACTTCAAAATTTTTGAAATAATATGTTTTATACACTTATATCCATATCTAATTCATTTTTTTAGACTGTTCAATGCGGTGTGCTGCTGGATGTGGATTATTGCATATCCTGATGATCTGGCATAATCTGAATCCGGGCTCAGCTAAAAAGGAATAGCCAAAGCATAAAAGCCCATTTCCATTTGATCTATCAGTAATAAGGGGCCGGGACCGGGATTCGAACCCAGCTCGAGGGATCCACAGTCCCTCAGGATAGCCACTACCCTATCCCGGCATGCCAGAATCCCAGTCTATTAGGAGAAGATAAAACTTTCCCCGCCGTAGGCTCTCTCCGAAACCTCCACCACCAGGGATATGAGATCATCAAGCTGCCGGATATAGTAGACCCGGCCGAGGCTGGAGAGGGACTCCTCTACATGCCGATCCCTTAAGGCCGGGTCTATAGAGAAGAGGACGAACCTTCCCACCTCCGAGGCCCTCTTGATGTCCTCCCACTCCTGGTACAGATTTTGAATATGGGTGTCTGTGATGCATAGGATAAGGCAGCCCGGCCGGCCTTGGGCCAGCTCCAGTATCCTCTTTCCAGGTATGTGGGTGCGGGTGGCTAAGAACTCGACCAAGACATCCTCAACAGCGTTAAGGTCCCGCGTCCAGCTGGCGAGCCGATAATTCTCGCTGAAGTTTATCGCCGCCAGCTCCGCTCCCATGGAATGGGCGAACTGGCAGGCCTTGAAGGCGGCCAGGGTAGCCTTATGGGTCTTGGTGCCCTTGCGCGGCCCTTCCATGGAGCGGCTGCTGTCCAGGACTACGAGCAGATCGGGCACCCCCGCTCTTTCCGGCATCATGGGGCTCGCCTCATGATCCCTCTTGTAGGTCGAGACCCCGGGAATGAGATAGGGGCTCAGGCTCAGAGAGTAGGATACATCCAGATCATAGCAGGGGTCGGTCAACCTCCATTTGGCAAAGCCCGAGGGATTGACCTCCGAGCGGGCCCTGGGAACCTCTCTGATCTCAATGAAGTAGCTCTGGTCTCGATACCAGCGTTTGAGATCTCCCTTCTGCCCCAGCACCGCCAGGGCCTCTTCATACTCACCCGCATCAAGTTCCGCGGCACAGAGCAGGGGCACGGCGTCTGCGCTGCCGTTCAATATCTCCTGCGCCCGGACCGGTCCCTGACCCAGGATGCCTGGCTCCAAGGCACCCAGGATGCGGGCCATCTCCTGGCACTGCCTTGGCCAGAGGCTCTTGTCCCTGATACCAGGTGAGAAGATCCGCAGGAGATGCTCGACCTCCGGACGGGGACAGGAGGGAAGAGAGGCTCCCCAAAACTCCCTTAAGAAGCCCAGAACCACTCGGTCTAAAGGATTAAGGGGCCGGCCATCCAGTTCCCCCAGCCTCCTCCAGCCCATCAGCACCAGCTCTTCGTCTCGCTCGCTCCTCTCCAGGCGAAAGGAGTCCGATACTATGTCCGAGAATATATTCACCATCCTGCGGGCAGACTCGATTTGCGATGCCATATCTGGTGTCGAACCATACGCCGAAACGTATGTTGAATTGGATCCCGAAGGACAACCCAGCCCCTTGAGCGCGGCCAGAGCGAGGATACCCGCATTTTCCAGTGATCGGGGGCAGAAGATGTATTGAACGATGAGATGATGGAAGAGGTTCTCCAGATACAGCGGCCCAAGCTGTAGAGCCCTCTGATCCAAGGTGATCTGATAGTTCGAGAAGGCAAAGCTGCCCGACCTGCCTTTTTCGCCCAGAACGGGAGGGGGAAGAAGAGGCCAGTGCCAGCTTTCTCGAGACCTCCGCCAGACCTCAATCCAGCCCAAAGACTCCATCCGCCGCCTCGGGGCCAAAAGCCTTTCCTCTGATCGTGCCGCCCTTCATCCGCCAGCCCGCTCTCCTTCCTACCCGGCCAAAAGCGGTGATCCGACCTCCTTTCATCAAGAGCCCCAGATAGTCGCCCGCATCACCGTGAATGCGCAGGCTTCCCGAGCTCATCAGCCAGCCAGCCCTCTCCCCGCAGTCGCCCTGGCAGACCACCTTTCCCCCAGAGCAGCCCAGTCCCAGAAAGTTGCCGCAGTCACCTTTGATCACTCCCAAACCACCGCTCATCCTGCGGAAGGCATAGTTCCCAGCATCTGCAGATACTATCCCCCCGCCGGTCATCTCCTGGCCCAGATAGTCGCCTGCCCTCTGGCGAAGATAGATCCTCCCCCCTTTCATCCTCTCGCCCACATGATCGCCTCCCATCTCCAGGATGATGGTGCCCCGGGATAGCTCCAGACCAGCATAGTCCCCGGCCGGAAGGTGGAGGGGCTGGTGGCTCCTCTCTGCGGCGATGCTGGAGAGATGCCCCCAGATGATCTGATGTCTATTGCCCGGATCGGATTCGACCAGCCTTTTCAGGGTTCCAGGATCCTGGGGCAGAAGCTCTTCCACCTCCGTCCGGCTGGGCCTGGTCCCTAACCTCTCTGCCAGGTCATCCAGGCTGAAGATGGGGTCTCCTTTCTCGCTCCTTAGACTGCGTCCCTTGTTCAGGCCGCGGTAGGCATCATCTATGAATCTGCCCAGCTTCATTTCATCTGCTCCAGGGAGGGTATGAAGTCCAGCCGGGCGATGGGATCGTCAAAGATCGATAGCTCTTCCATCGCCCTCCAGACGGATGTCTCCCCATCCACCGCTCGGGAGAAGATGAGGTTCATATCCGCCCGCTCGTTCATAGTGCGGCTGATGCTTTTTTCTACCAGCTCTGCCACAAAAGCCAGCTTTCTTGCTCCATAATAGGGAGGCCGATCGATAATGGAACGGATGGGATTTATCCGGTGCCAGATAACATAAGGAGCCACCGCCTTCAAGACCTCCAGGTCGGCCTCTCGATCCAAGAGATAGGCAAGAGCCCTGGAAAAGGATCTCAGATCCTGGCGCACCCGATCTGACAATCCCTCGTCCGCCTGCCAGCAGATGGCCTCTGGATTGCCGCTGTAATGGCAGCCTGCACACAGGCCTCGCGATGGACGGGCAGAGGATAGCTGGGTCTTGTCATATGACGGCGCCCTCTCGCAGAGGGTGAAGTCCCTCACCAGGCAGAGCACTGCCAGCTCCACCTGAGGCTCGAGCTCCTTTTGAGCCACCAGCCCAGGCAGGGAATCGAACTCATGGAGAGTGAAGCGGGGCAGCTCCTCTGCCAGCTCCCCGACCCCCCTCTCCCTTTCAGAGAGGGCCAGCCCTGCCAGGAAGTTGGGCTGAAAAGCGGGCACACAAACGGATATGCGGTCCAGCAGGGCCTCGTCCAGAGGATAGGTGGCGGAGAACTCCGGGTTCATGGTCAGATAGTAACAGGTATCTCCAGGCTCGTACACCTGCCCAGCATAGCTGATCTTCCTCTTCTGCAGTATCTCCAGGAACAGGTTCTGCTTGCCACCAGGAAAGCGGTTGACCTCATTGATCAGCTTCCAGCGGGACCGAGACCAGGGGGTCCAGAGCACTGTGCAGGGCTCGTCTTCCACTCTCGTCCACTGTCTGGGATCCAGAAAGCCCACCATCTTCTCCTCCGTCTGCTCCGGATAGCCGGTCACCATCCGGTCTTCCACCTCGCCGAAGGGGAGGGATAAGAATGAGGACCCGAGCAGATTGACCAGTGTGGTCTTGTTCGCACCCATTCCGCCGTAGAGGAGAAGGGCGCGGTTTCTCAGGCAGGCGTTGGCAATAGAGAAGTAGAGCTGAGAGTTGATCCGCTGATTGCCGACGGCAAGATCATTCCTGGCCACATGCAGCCTCAGCTCCTCCAAAGCTCTGATCAGATCTTCGATCTTCTCCTTTGGATCTGGCATAAAAAGAGGGCTATAGTGCATACGATATTTAAATTAGGCGAGAGGATGGCGGCAATTGGTCAGACGAAGAGGGAAAACGGCTCCACTCGAGGAAAGAAGAGGGACAGCAAAAGTCAGTGTAGGAGGGATTGGTGATTGACTTTTGCCATCCTTGGGTTCGACGTAAGACGATATAAACCTTTTGGGTGTAGACGATCAGCGTGAACTTCCGATTCTGTGAAAAGGAGGGAGGGGCAAAAGTCACCGTACGGGAGGGATTGATGGCCGTCGACTTTTGCCTGCACATTAATACGGCATTCGACGACTTAAGCTTTTCGGCTGCACGCCGAGATTGTGTAGTCCCGAAACCTTTGAC
>DAIO01000013.1:0-4509 GCA_002498745.1 Methanosaeta sp. UBA533
GCCGCTTCCAGGCCCTCATATCTCTTGTCCTCATATGTGACATAGTCGTAGATATGCTGGCCGATCTGGGGATCGATGGCATTCATGGTAACGGTTATATTGCATACGCCCAGGCGATCCAGCTCCTGGATCTTATCGGGCAGGAGCATCCCGTTGGTGCTGATGCAGAGAATGATGTTGGGATACTTCTCTCCCACCAGGCGCAGGGTCTCGAAGGTCTCCTCATTGGCCAGAGGCTCACCAGGGCCTGCCACAGCGACCACCTTGATGTAATGGTACTTCTCCAGCACCTGATCGACCCTTTCCAGGGCCTCCTTGGGCTTTAAAACCTGGCTGGTGACACCGGGGCGGGACTCGTTCACGCAATCGAAGTCCCTGATACAGTATTTGCACTGGATATTGCATTTCGGGGCCACGGCCAGATGCATCCTGCCAAAGCTGTGACAGGCCTTCTCGCTGAAACAGGGATGCTCTGATATCCTCCTCAGTTGCTCCGGGTCGTAGGGGACCTCCTGTCCTCTTACATTGGCAACGGGATAACTCTCTTCACTCATGATCGAACTCCACGATTGTATTGCTCTTAGTATCCTTTCGCATGGCTAAAAGACTTGCGTGCCAGAGGTGAAGTTAGACAAAGATACTTTAAGGAGGCGAGAGAAGGCAGGATGTATATGCCTGACAAGAGCAAAATTGTGATCTGGCCGATATATTTCGATGCTGCCCGTTCCCGTGATGAGGGCAGAATGGTCTCCAGAGAGTACGCCATAAGTGAGCCCAACCTGGATATGATCATAACGGCATCGATAAAATCCGGGCTGAAGCCGGAGATCGAGAGGGAGAAAAAGCATCCTAAGACCTGGCACAAGCCGGAGGCAGCAGGCCGAATACTGGTGGCGAAGAAGGGCTCCAAATCCGCTACATTAAAGAAGATCGCTGGATCCTTAAAGATGAAATATAAAAAGCAGGCCACTGGCAAGCGCGGTTGAGCGGTTTATATGATAGATCTGCATACCCATACAACCTTCAGTGATGGCGAGCTCATACCCAGCGAGCTGGTGCGCCGGGCAGAGGTCTTGGGCTATACCGCCATTGGCATAACCGATCATGTTGACTATACCAATATAGAGCACATCATAAGCTGCGTCTCCAAGGCCAAGTATCTGGAAGGCATACTGGATATCAGGATTCTTCCCGGGGTGGAGCTGACTCATGTGCCGCCACAGAAAATAGCGCAGCTAGCGGATCTGGCCCGAAACCTGGGCGCGGAGATCGTGGTTGTCCACGGGGAGTCTCCGGTAGAGCCCGTCCGTCCTGGCACCAACCGGGCGGCTCTGGAGGCAGGTGTGGATATCCTTGCCCATCCTGGGTTCATCACCCTGGAGGAGGCGGAGATGGCCAGGGACAACGACGTCTGTCTGGAGATAACCTCCCGCTCCGGCCATAACATAACCAACGGCCATGTGGTGCAGATGGCAATTCAGGCGGGAGCGAAGATGGTGGTGGACACTGATGCCCATGCCCCCGAAGATCTCATCGATAGCGAAAGGGCAATTCAGATTGCATTTGGCGCGGGACTGACTCTTGAAGAGGCCAGGGAGATCGTCCTGCACCATGCCATTATAAGATGAGACATTATTGAGTGGATTCTGGCATCTACCAGGGGTTGAATAGATAGACATCGTAGCGATTGACATATCGGGCCGGCATTCTGTAAAGGGCAGGTATAAGATGGTATGTGCCGTCCTATCCGCCCGGGTATCACCCAATTTTATTGAGAAGGTCCATTCGGTCAGGCTAGTGCCCCGCATCGCTGAGGCTCTGGACCTCAATGTTATCGCTGACCTGATAAGCGATGCCTGCTTATGCCTGTCGGGGACTATTGTGGCTGAGCGGGGGGACTTGTACAACCTGGAGGTCTGGAGGGCACAGAGCATCCTGGGAAGGGATTTCAAATATCCTGAGACGATAGCAGAAAGGACCGCCATAGAGTTGGCTCATCATATATCTCTGGCCGGTCGAAGGCTTATCGTTGAACCTGGGGATGAATAATAAGGAAGAATGATAATTTATGGATAATGACAAGACAGCCGTTCTTCTCATGAGGGAGAATCCGGCCAATCCAATAGATCCCTACAGAATGATAGAGCTCAGGGGCCTGGCAAATGCTGCCGGCTATCGAGTCCTGCAAGAGATAAAGCAGCGCCGAGAGAGGGACCACCGTTTTCAGATAGGCAGGGGAAAGATAGAAGAGGCACTATCCTGCCATCCAAAAAAGCTCATCTTTTACAATCCGCTCAGTCCCACCCAGGTATTCAACATTCGTAGCGAGTTTCCGGTCCAGGTCTTGGACCGGTTCAATCTGATCCTCGAGATCTTCGCCTCCCGGGCTTCCACCAGGGAGGCCAAGTTGCAGGTGGAGCTGGCCCGTCTGAGCTATGATGCTCCTCAGGTGAGAAGCGAGCTTGCCCTTAAGAAGCGGGGTGAGCAGCCAGGATTTCGTGGTGCAGGTGCTTACGAGCAGTCGATGTACCACGACATCCGGGGGAGGATGGCAAAGATCAGGGGGGAGCTTAAAGAGGTGGAGGCAATGGGCGAGGGAAGGAGAAAGAGACGCAGAGAACTGGGCTTCGACCTCATCGCCCTGGCCGGATACACCAATGCTGGCAAGAGCACCCTGCTCAACACCCTCACAGGCTCTGTGGTCAATGCCCAGGATCAGCCTTTCACCACCCTCTCTCCCACCACCAGGGCTCTTGAGATCAATGGCCGCCGGGCCATGCTCACCGATACAGTGGGATTCATCGATGATCTGCCCCACTTCCTGATCAAAGCCTTCCAATCCACCCTTTCCGAGATCGCACAGGCGGATCTGGTCCTTTTGGTTGCCGACCTGAGCGATCCGTTGGAGCTTCTCAGGCGTAAGCTGGTGGCATCTCACAAGGCCCTCTGGGACTGCCAGGTGACTGCGCCCATGATCACCGTTTTGAACAAGATGGACCGATTGGATGAATTCGATGCCAGGATGAGGTTTGATCAGATAAAGGATTTGGCTCCCAATCCGGTTATGGTCTCGGCACATTCCTTCCAGGGTCAAGAGAGCCTCAAGGAATGCATCTATCAGCACCTGCCACCATTAAAGGAGTATCAAATCAGGCTCCCGTATACCTCCCGGAGCTTTGGAGAGCTGTCCCGTCTCTATGGGACCAGTGAGCTTCTGGATGTGAGCTATGAGGATGAGCTGGTCTTGAGCCTGCGGGGGAGGGCCGAGGACGTGGCCCGGCTCAGCAAGACCGTAGAGGATGAGCAAGCATAGTGCCATAGGATCAGGAGCAATGACGGAGATCTTGCATGAGCACTTTCGCCTCAAGGAGACGATAGTCACCATCTCTGCTCGGGAGAAGGGGCATATAGATGCCGCCAGGGCATCGATTGCCGAGCAGCGCTGCTATCTAGAGGAGTTCATAGAGAACGATCCCTTCTTCCGCATCACCTTAGAGCCTTATGATCTTCAGGCAAATGATGCACCGGATATCGTCAGGCAAATGATCGAATCCAGCGCTATCATTGGCGTCGGTCCCATGGCCTGTGTAGCAGGCGCAATTGCCGGTTTTGCTGTGCAGGCGATGATCGATGACGGAGCGACTTATGCCATTGTCGATAACGGAGGAGATGTCTGCATCCTAAATGACAGGCCCATACTGGTGGGAATATACGCCGGAAGCTCTTCTATTCGGGATCTTGCCTTCCAGATCCCTGCTCGCAATAAGCCTTTTGGCATCTGCACCAGCTCGGGAACGGTGGGCCCATCCATATCCTTCGGCTATGCCGATGCGGCCACCGTCATATCGGATAATCTGGCTTTAGCGGATGCTGCTGCCACTGCCCTGGGTAATTCTGTGCAGTCAACGGGATCGCTGAAGGAGTGCTTTCCTGCCATCGAACGGCCGGGGATAACCGGCGCACTTGTGATCAGGGGACAGGAGATGGCGCTATGGGGGGAAATGCCCCCATTGCTGCGCGCTCATGTTAGCGAGGAGAGGATTACAAAAGGATAAGTTCCGTTTGCAGTCAAAAAAACGAGCATATCCGCCGCGATGATTATGGGGCGGGCAAAAGGGGCTCCTGCAGAGCCACAGTGCCTAATGCTATCATATTATCGTTTATGTATGGGAATTACGCTCTGCGGCCGCAATCCCTTATTCATTAAAAATCCGGCCGTTTTTTATGCCATCTGGATAAAATTAATATAATGGTATTGGCAAAACGATTAACAAATAAGAGTCCGGATAGCTGGAAAATGGAGGATATCATGGCCGAGACTAGAAATTTCGCCCTCAGGGACAAGAAGGGCAACGAGATAGGGGTTTTTACGGGAAAGCAGCCCAGACAAGCAGCCTTAAAAGCAGCCAACAGAGGTCATAAGGATATAAGGCTTAGAGAGAGGGGAACTAAGAAAGTCCATATATTTGCGGGGGAGAGGGTTAAGGTAAAGAAACCAAAGGGCGCACC
>DAIO01000030.1:0-3082 GCA_002498745.1 Methanosaeta sp. UBA533
TCCGAACGGACGGGATGAAGGTAAGCTTAGAGCCATTTATGAAGACGGACAGGCTGGCAGAAGAGCAGATTCTGACAAGGATTTTGGAGGCGATGTAAATGGCAGTGGAAGTGAAAGTCGCCGCCTTTCGGGATATCTTCCAGTATGAGGCGGGAAGGAAAGGATTGTACTCCAATGAATACCTTCAGCTCAGCGCTCAGATCCTCATGGACAGGGAGGATATGGCCAGTCTGGGGGTGAAGGACGGGGCACGGGTTTCAGCGGAGAATGTGGTGGGCAGGGTGGTGCTGGTGGCCAGGACGTCAGGGGATAAGGCTCATCCGGGTGTGGCGTTCATGGTCGAAAGCCCGTGGTCCCATCAGCTGGAAGATGACGAGCCGTGCAAGCACGGAGCCCTGGGGTTTAGAGGCATATCGGCCACGGTCACACCCTCTCAGGATAATGTGACTGAACTGTCAGAGATTGTGCAGAGGCTGAAAGAGTAAGAGTAAGGTGCATAGCATGAATCTCATCTCCATTAAAGACTTGGACCGCGAGGATATACTGCAGCTGATCGAGAGCGCTGAGGCCTTCCGGGCCAGGCGCGGCCGGCACGGCCAGCCGCTGGAAGGAAAGAGCCTGGCCATGATCTTCGAGAAGCCCTCCACCAGGACCCGTGTCAGCCTGGAGGTGGCAGCCTGGGAGCTGGGCGGCCATCCGCTATACCTATCGGCGAACGAATTGCAGCTGGGCCGGGGGGAGACTATTGCCGATACGGCCCGCGTGCTGTCCAGATATGTGCATGGCATCACCGCCCGGGTCCACTCCCACAGCACAGTGGAGCAGCTGGCGGAGCACGCCAGCGTCCCGGTGATCAATGCCCTATCCGACTGGGAGCATCCCCTGCAGATATTGGCCGACCTCCAGACCATTCGCCAGAACTTCCGGGCTCTGGATGGCCTGCGGATTGGCTGGATTGGGGATGGGAACAACGTCTGCAACTCCTTGATTCTGGCCTCGGCCATCCTGAGGATGGAGATCACCGTGGCCTCCCCACCCGGGTACGGGCCAAAGGCCGAGATATTGGAAGAGGCCCGTGCATTGGGCGGAAGCCCTCGGGTGGTCGAGGAGCCGACTGCCGCAGCAGAGGGCGCGGATGTGCTGGTCACCGACACCTGGGTTTCCATGGGGGATGAGGCGGAGGAGGCAGAACGCCTGCGGGTATTCGGCCGGTATCAGGTCAACACCGAGCTTATGGACCTGGCAGCGGAGGGGGCCATTGCCCTGCACTGTCTGCCTGCCCACCGGGGGCAGGAGATCACCGATGAGGTGATGGACGGGCCCAGGTCCCGGGTATTCGATGAGGCGGAGAACAGGATGCACACCAGCAAAGCGGTGATGGCCTGGCTGATGGGCGAGAAGCAGTACGAGAAGTGATCTTGTGGCCATGCAGAGCATGAAGGATCTGGAGGGCGGGATTGTCGCCTTCGGAGAGGAGGTGGAGGGATGGCTGGAGAGGTCGTTACCGAACGGCTAGGAAAAGAGTTGCAGTTTCTGGCAGAGCCCTCCTGGGAGAAGAGGGTTTTAGGAGTGCTGCTCTACGGCTTCCTGGGCGCGGGGCGATGCCGGGCCGGATAGCGATATAGACCTGTGCCTGGTGGCCCCGGAGGCAGAGGATAGGGCAGGGCTGTGGCGGGAGTTCGTCTCCCATCTTCGTTCCGAGAAGTACGATCCGAGGATCTTCGAGATCCTGCCGCTGCATATCAAGATGGCAGTGATAGAAGAGGGTTCGGTTCTCTGGTCCCGGGATATTCTGGAGCTTTATGAGTACTTTTATCCCTTCTGGCGGGAGTGGGATGATCAGAAGCACAGGCACGATCTCTCCCCTGGGGAGATGAGAGAGCTGATAGCGGCGGCCAGGAGGGCGCGGGCGGGCGGCGGGCCCTAAAGGGGATCGCAAAGTTCTAGTAGAGCAGAGTTCTTTAATGTGGCCGAGCCCCAAAAAGGGGTGCATGTCGAAGAACGCGGGGGTTGCCAAGTGGTTAAAGGCGCAGGGCTTAGGACCCTGTCACGAAGGTGTTCGCGGGTTCGACTCCCGTCCCCCGCATATCGAAATTAGAGGATAATTTAATATATCCGCGCTGTGACAAAGATTAAGGATATTGGTGGTATTGATGGACGTTTTACTATCCATTAAGCCAAAATTTGCAGAGGCAATAATCGATGGGCGGAAAAGATATGAATTTCGCAAAATAAAATTCGCTAATAAGGATATTAATCGGGTTTATATTTACGCTACATCTCCGGTCAAAAAGATAATCGGCGTTTTTAAACTTTCAAGTATAATTGAAGACAGCCCGCACGCATTATGGGATCGCTTAAGAGAATTCCGAAAAACCTCATTTAATCGATAACTATAAATACTATTGTTAATATATAATAGTGCATGAGAACCCTCACCGATTTTGCCCTTCGTCTGGAATACGAACGGGTCAAAGATCTTGGAGATAAGCTGGTCGATATTGGGAGTAGACTAAATTGGGAAAGCTTCAGACCGCCGCTTGAAGCTATGTACAGTAACAATACCGAATGCGGCGGCCGACCGAATCTCGATGTAATCGTGATGCTCAAGTCGCTTTTCCTTCAACAGCTTTACAGCCTATCCGATGAGCAGCTCGAACGCGAAATTGCCGATCGCATTTCGTTTAGAGTGTTTCTTGGGACAACGGAGACTGTTCCAGATTCCACAACGATATGGAAGTTTAGAGAAC
The DNA here is from genome assembly GCA_002498745.1 of Methanosaeta sp. UBA533. Taxonomy (GTDB): domain Archaea; phylum Halobacteriota; class Methanosarcinia; order Methanotrichales; family Methanotrichaceae; genus Methanothrix. The sequence continues at coordinate 2,751 of DAIO01000030.1, forward strand.
GCCTTGCTGAGAAAGGCGTAGACCAGAAAATATGGGCTGAGATGCAGCGGCAGCTTGATGCCATGAAACTCAAGGTGCAAAAAGGAATCATGCAGGATGCCACTTTCATAACATCGGATCCTGGCCATGCTAAAGCAAATACTCCCCGTGGCGATGAAGCCAAGACCAGACGAAGTAAAGATGGAGCGTGGGCAAAGAAAGGAACCAAATCCTTCTTCGGCTACAAGCTGCATGATGCCATGGACGAAAAATTTGGTTTGGTTAGAAGGATCGAGGTCACGGCTGCCAATGTCCATGATAGTCAAGTAGATTTAGCAGAAGAAGGCGAAGTT
>DAIO01000052.1:0-10660 GCA_002498745.1 Methanosaeta sp. UBA533
TTACATCATAATCGAGACACTGCCGTCCTTCTCTATTGGATCAGAGAATACTGCAAGCATAAGATGCCTTTAGTTGTGGTCCGGATTGACAGGCACCATGACATGTTCTCTGACTGCCCACGGCTGCCGGCGAAGGAAGGAAGGAACATATTCGACTATTTTGATAGGATGATGCCAGAGATATATGAATACGCTAAGAGAAGGCTGAACGAGGGGAACTTCACCTGCCCTGCCTTTCACTGCGGAATCTTAGGGTCTCTGTACCATTTTGACCCGAGAAAGGAGAAAATAGATGCCTATGGAAGGGTTTTTAGGGAAGAGTTTTTGGATGTGCCAAAAACAAGGATAAAATCCTCTTATGTCGGTGGGAAGAGAATCGACCTTATGGAATGGGATGGTGCAAGTACGAGATTGAGAAAGCAGAATGGAAAGCTGGTTCCTGCCCCGCAGAGCATCGGAGTTCGTGCATTTGAAGTCGATCTGGAGGAAAGCAGCTTTCCGGTGGTTATCGGCTTTGACCTGGATGGCCTATGCACAACCGATGAGAGGGATTTGGCAAAAGGAGCCATAGAGAAGAGGCTTGATAGGGTAAAAAGCCTATTGGAATGCATTTCTGCGCCAGTGCTCGCCTGCATCGCCCGTTCCCAGACACCGAGAGCATACGTCCCTGCTGATATGGTGGACGAGCTGCAGGAAGCTGCGCTTTGCCTTATGGAGAGGAAGTGCCAGGCTCATTATGCGCTGCCGATCGCTACCACTGGATCCATACGTGAGGCCTTCCAGGCGGGATAGAGCCCGGCCACGAAGTTGACCGTAAGAGCAATGCCAACCGCCCAGACGAAGAATTCCGGCTTCATGGAGATGGTCATTTTAGATATCATGTAGATCTCCGAGCGGAGCTCGATCTCATAGGACATTATCAGCTGAGCTGAGAGATAAGCGAGAATCCCGCCCATCAGAGCAGAAGGTGGGGCCAGGATCAGGCTCTCCAGGATAAATACCTTGAGGATGGACCGGCGAGTGGCGCCCATAGCCATGAGAATGCCGATCTCCCGCGTCCGGCGGGAGACTATCATGATCATGGTATTGGCTATTCCAAAACCGGCTATGGCGAAGATCAGAAGATAAAATATCCAGGCGAAGACTCTCTGGGTCTCAATGAGATTAAGGATATCGGCATTCATGTCCTGCCAGGATTTTGAATCGTATGCAAATCGGCGGTTAAGGTCGGTAGTGATGAGTGAGACATGATAGATATCAGCCACCTTGGCGTCGACCTCTGAGACCACATCCCCCATTTCTATCAGATCCTGAGCCAGCATCAGAGGAATATATATCAGGGAATCGTCTGCTGCAGTGCCCGTCTCAAAAAGGCCTGCAACCTTTATTCGGAGGGATATGTTTCCCCTCGTCAGGGTGAAGTCATCCTCTTGACCTATCTTCAGCTTCTCTGCCAGGCCGGTTCCAATGAAGGCAGCATACTTCCGGCGCTCCAAATCCTGAAAGTCTCCGGAGATGATGTCGCTTCTGACATCCATCATCCGGTCCTCGTCCTCTGGATTGACACCAAGGAAGCTGATTGCTCGAACCTCGTCTTTGTATTTGGCGGCTCCCTTTCCTGCCAGCCTCGCCGAGACCGCCTCTACTCCGGGATATGCCCATAGAATATTAGAGACGGTTCTGTACAGATAGACATAGTTCTCATCCTCCTTTGGCTGGATGTAGATGTGAGGATTGTTCTCCACCGTCGTGGTAATGATCTCCTCTTGAAAACCACTCATAATCCCCATGAAAAGAACGATGATCGCCACCGCCAGCGTCACCGCGGCAACTGTGAACAGGGCCATCCTGGGATTTCTCAGGATATGTCTTTGGGCGATGGAAAACTCGTACATCTTTTTTCCTTCAATATCTCTTCATGCGTTTATGGCCTGAGTGGGATCAAGCCTCGATGCTTTGTATGCGGGATAGGAGCCTGCGATGATGCTCAATGCAATTGCAGCGATTATTATCACCAGGAAGCTTTCCAGGCTGATCACTACCGGCAAGGTGACCTTCTGACCGCCGGGGGCTTCCATTGAGAACTCCAGATTACCGAGATAAAGGGAAAGTGCCAGGCCCAGGACTGCGCCAACCGCTCCCCCCATCAGCCCCAAGAGGCCGCTCTCGATCAGGAATATGTTCATTATGCTCTGCCTTTTCGCGCCCATGGCCATCAGCATGCCGATCTCGCTGGTCTTCTCGTTGACCAGCAGGTACATGACGCTTCCCACTCCAAAGGAGGCGATGATCAGGATCAGCAGCATTATCAGATTGTTCTCGAAGGTCTCTATGGCCAGGGTCTCGAGGATCTCCGGGTAGAGCTTCTGCCAGCTATCCGCCTTGTATCCGTAACCCTGCAGAGATCTGGCAGCGGCATCGGCCTGGTAGATATCCTCAAGCCTTATATCAACATTAGATGCCACATCCCCTTCATTCAGAAAGCTCCTGGCGGTGTCCAGGGAGACGATGGCCAGGTCTTCTGGCCAGCCAACGGGCGGATCGAAGATGCCTGAAACCATCAGGCTGGTGCCCCTGGCATCGGGAAAGCTGGCATAGATGGTCTGGCCCATCTTGACCTTCAGCCGTTCAGAGAGCTTCTTGCCCAAGATCACCTTTTTGCCGCTCTGGACGGAGATAAGGTCCCCTTTGATCATATATTCCTCAAGATGGTATATGCTTTCAAAGTCCTCCGGATCAACCCCTGACATGGCTACATTCTCCACATTTTCCTTATATGTGAATGTAGCACTGGTGCCCAGGCTGGCGGATACAGCCACCACCCCTGGGATGTCCCAAATGCGATCAGAGAGGCTGTGATAGAGGTAGATGTAATCGTCGCCTTCTTTGGGGGTGACGGTGACATGAGGAAGGTCCTCGATGATCACATCGAAGAGCATATCCCTAAAGCCGTCCATCATGAATATGGAGACGAGAGAGATGGATACTGCCAGGGCTATAGCTGCTACAGAGAGGAGGGTTCCTCTCTTTCGATAGATGATATGCCTCATGGCGACGGTCAGCTCAAAGGCGGAAACGATACTGCTGGGCAGGTCGGGCACCTCTTTTTCCCCACTATGATGTTTTCTCTTATCAAGTTGCTGGGCTGAGCTTCTATTCGATGAAGATCCATCGATAGATTATTTAAGGCTGGAAAGCAGCCCGAGATCGATGTGCTTTGAGGATGAAATCTTCACCCAATCACTGCTGGAAGATGTCGAGAGGCTGTATAAGGATGCGGACCCTGCGCACGACTTTTCTCATATCTTAAGGGTTTATCATAATGCCAAACGGATCGGCCTGGCCGAGGGGGCGGACATGCCTGTTCTTCTCCTGGCAGCTCTTCTGCATGATGCCAAAGAGGGATCTAAGCATTCACTCGGCTCATTAGATGCAAAGCAGGATCAAGATGTCAGTCGACGGGAGGCAGTGTGCCAGTTTCTGAAGAAAATTGATCTGCCTGAAGAGAAAAAAGCGAAGGTGCTCTATGCGATCGAGGTGCACCGCTTCTCCCAGGGAATCAAGCCTGAAACCCTGGAGGGAAAAATACTCCAGGATGCCGACCGGCTGGATGCCATGGGCGCTGTCGGCATAGCCCGAGCCTTTATGACAGGCGGATCTATAAACCGGGCATTTTACAGCCCCCAGGATCCTTTCTGCAAGAGACGTGAGCCGGATGACGGCAAATGGAATCTGGACCATTTTTACAGAAAGCTCCTCAGGCTGGAATCCCGAATGCATACCAGTACAGGGAAAGAGATGGCCAGCAGGAGAAATGAGGTGCTGAGAAGATATCTGAAAGACCTGGAGGAGGAGATCGAGGAGAATCTACCTTAAAGCGACTTTGCGTGCAGCAAAGCTGATAATGCCCATCTTCAAGCTGGCACAGCCACATAGATATTGTGCTTATTGGAGACTATCTTCACCCGCACGCTCCCCTCTTTTTTCGGGCAGTCCACCACCGATACCACCCGATTCTTTGCCACTCCAAGCTGCTCGCCCTCCACCCAGCCCGGTGCTCTGATCTCCACTTTTGTCTTCTCATTTCTCTTGAAGACCGTGGGGATCATGGGCCGCTTCTCAATTTCGAAATCCTGTGCCTTGAGCCTCAGGGGCAGGGAGAATTCCTTCTCCCACTGCGGCATGCTGCGGTTATAAAAGTGCCACCAGTTCTCCGCCCGAACGCCTCTCGGCGACCTGCCCAGCCGGTAGTGCTCGAACTTCTGAATCCCCAGGGGCGGCCACCTCTTTCCCGCTCCAGCTTTAATGGCAAAATCAATTAATTTTGGAATCTCCTGGTCGTTTATTCCCGGAATGTACACCGGCGCGATCAATAGGTCGATTCTGCTTTTGGCAATATTTTCCGCTGTCTCTATAAGCCCCTGGACATCAAATCCCGGCCTTCCCGCCAGATATGCCGCCAGCTCCGGATCTAAAGCGTGCATGGAGAGGTTGATCCTATCCAGCCCCGCCTCCTCTAAAGATCCGATCATCTCCTCGTCCAGAAGAGTGCCATTGCTCTGCATGGAGACGATACTGACCTCTTCTATCCCCTTCAGCCTCCTTACCAGCTCCACGATATCCGGATAGAGCATGGGCTCCCCAGGGGAGTCGATATGGCACTCCACCCCGGGTCCCTTGAAGGGGGCTATCTCCTCAACAGCCTCCATCAGATAGTCCAGGTCCACCTGATAGTCTGTCACCCTTGACCTCGAGCTGGGACCGGCATCAACCGAGCAGAAGGGGCAGCTTAAGTTGCAGCCGCAGCTCGGCCTTATCTGAAGGAGATTGCTCCCCCGATCCACCACTCCGAAGTACAGACATCCCACCAGCGGTATGTCCGACTCTCGTGTCACATGAAAAAGAGACATGTTAAAGGATCAGGATATGACCACTGTACCATTTTCCCGTCTCAATACCGCTCCCTCTGCTGCCGGGAATGGAAGGTCAGAGTCAGAGCCTGCTGGGACCACTGACTCCTGAGAGGCCATGGCCTCCCCAGACCCAGGCACCTCTTTGAATGCCAGGGGGTCCATCACCTCTGAGGTCCAGGCCAGGTCTCTATTCTCCAGCTCCTCCCCGTTAGAGGTCAGAACCAGATCAACCAGCCGAACCCGGGAGACCCCCTCCAGGTTAATAAAATCTGAGGGACTGAACTCGAGGCTGAGGGTGTGGTTGCCCGGATTAAGGCGTTCTTCAACCTTCTCGTATCCGATCTCCTCCCCGGAATCATCCAGGATGAACCCATCGATCCGATAGGTTCCCGGCTTTGTCACCGATAGGTTGACCCCGACGGCTATGACCTCCACAGTGGTCTGATTGACAAATCCGCTGATGCAGGCAGGAGGCGCCTGGAACTCTTTAGGATCATGATCTATGCGGATATCCTCTTCATAGCGATCAAGATAGTTGCCATTATTATCGTAGAGGACCAGGTTTTCTATTCTGATGGGGCCGCACTTGGCCGCTCTCCAGATATCGGTGCCGCTGATTATAACCCGAATATCTCCATCCTCATCCAGCCTCTGGCTCTGATCTATCACATCTATCTTCTTCCCTTGGCAATCGTTCACCACCCCATTCAGCCTGAAATTTCCTGGAATGGTGACATTAACCCCGAACCCCAAAACCAGCTGGTCATGCCTGCCGTCGTTGTCCTCGTCCAGCACCTCTTCCGAGCTCAGGCCGACAAGCCCTGATCCGGCCAGTGAGATGCTCACCGGGATCTGGATGCTGCTGTTGTTAGCCCAGATCTTTATGTATCCCTGCAGCTGGTGTTGGGCAGGAATCTGGGGCAAGGCGAGGCTGGCCCTGAGGGTTTGGTTGCTGCCGGCCTCCAGCCGGTCAGGGCCGCTGATGCTGATCCAGCTCCAGGGCTCCTCTTTGTATTGTTTGACAGTGAGCCTGAAGGGCTGGCCGGTTTCGGGGACATTATACCCATAGACGTTGATCGCCCACCTGCCAGCCTGGGGATTGGAGACCTTTACCGGACCGAGATATCCCGACCCCAAATCCGCATGCTCCTCGCTTGCCATTCCATCGGGATCCTCAAAGACCAGGGCCACCTCGCTGTATCTGCTGCCGTCAATGGTGGCAAGCTCTGCAGAGAGCCTTATGGTCTCATCGGTTACATTCACCGTCTGGTTCCAGATCTGCTTCAATCCCACTCTGTCCTCATACTCCACCAGGCTTTCGTTCTCGATAACTGCCGCATAGCTCAGATTCTCCATCGTCTGGCCTTTGTTCTCCAGCAGGATTTCGATGCTGGCATTCATTCCCGGATTGGCGGAGTCTATGTGCCACCGCTTGGGTGTGGGCTCGATCATCTCCTGCTCCACCTGGAGGGTATAGCTGGCATTAACGGATGCATTCTCGCTATACACGGCCACAAGCCACCTTCCCGAAGGCGGGCTATCGATGGCTACCCTCTTGGAGCTGCCCTCCGGCCCTCCAGCATAGTACTCGCTGGTGGGGGATATCAGGAACAGGTCCGGGCTGGAGCCAAGGTCCGTGGAGCTGGCGTTGGTGGAGCTGGAAGCCGTTGAGTTGGAATCAGTTCGATCAGCATCAATGGAATCTGATTCGGAGTTCCAGTCCAGCCTGACCTCAATCCCCCTCGATCCCACCGGCAAATCCAGATAATAGTAATCCCACTGGTTCCCGGTCAGGCTTCCGGAATTCCCTCCCCTCCCCTGGGAGATGGATAGGGGCTCTGCCACCGTCAGGCTGACCGGTATCTCAAGGACCGTCTCCTCGGAGTCAGTGATATCAAGCGACCCGGAATAATCTCCAGGATCCGCATCTTCCGGCACCTGGATGGATGCGGCAAAGACATGCTGACTGTTGGATGATATATGCTCAGGAAGGGCCTGCAGGCTGACCCAATCTGCTATCTCCCCCTGAGCGGAGAGGGAAATCCCATCTCTCTCCCGGTTGCTGAAGAACACGAACCTGGTATTCCAGTCGCGGTCTCCAGGTGCAAGGGCATAGACCTTCTTCTGCGGCCGGTCTGCTCCTGTATCCAGGCCCACATAGACCCCTTCTCCTGAGGGCAGATATGCCCACCGACCCGGCTTCCACAGGTCAGGCACAACGCCGCTCATCCCGTCTCCCAGCTCTTCCAGGAGCTGGTAGGAATGGAGAGCATCAAGGAGGCCCGTTCCCTGATAGTATGACTCATAAGCCACCCCATGGGTGTTGTTGAGCTTGGCCGTTCCCCTGGTCATCGCCCCCTTGATCCCAGCGGGAGTTAGGTTGCTCCTCTCCTGCAAGAGAAGGGCAGCGAGACCTGCGGCAATGGGAGTGGAGAGGCTTGTCCCCGATTCCCGGGCATAATAAGTATCAACGTACTTCGGCCCCTCAAGGCCAGCGGGCACCGTGGAGATGATATCCATTCCCGGGGCGACGACATCCGGCTTGATCCTGTCGTCCCTGGTCGGCCCGGAACCGGAGAAGCTGGCCATATGCCCCGCAGCATCGGTTGAACCCAGGGTGATGACATTCACCCCGTCGCCTGGCGAGTCGATCAGCCCCGGAGGCAGGGCTAAGACAATGGGCACAAACAGGAAATAGACGTCCTTGCCGCTGCTCTCTTCCGTCTGGGAGAGCTCGACCGGGGAGCCTCGAAGCTGGCTGGACGATGCTCCTGACAGCTGATTCTCGTTTTCGGTGCTGTTGCGGTTGCCTGCAGCCACACATACCACCACACCCTGATCCGCGGCATTATCTGCGGCCATGGTTATGGGGGGATTGGTCTCGCCCAGGTTTATCCCTCCCAGGCTGAGGCTCAGAACATCAGCGCCATTGTAGATGGCCCACTCAATGCCGGCGATGATATCCGATACCCTGCCGTCGCCATTCTGGTCGATCACCTTGACATTGATCAGGCTCGCACCGGGGGCTATTCCCACATATCTTCCGCCCGAGCTGGCACCTGAGCCGGCGATGATCCCGGCGATCATTGTGCCATGGCCCAAAAGATCGTCTGCTGTGATCTCATTGGCCAGGAAGTTCTTCTCAGCGATCACCTTGCCGATTAGATCGGGATGATTCTTATCTATGCCTGAATCGATCACCGCAACGTTTACCCCCCGGCCGTCGATTCCCATCTCCCAGAGCTTGTCCGCTTTGATGATCCGGGCGGGAGAGATGTAACCATCTGAAGGGTATTGATCTGACAGGTTATCGTCCTCTTGACCTGACCAGGAGGCATTGCCATAACGGCCATCATAAATAGACGTATTATCCTCGCCTGGTGCCGATATCTTCGCAGGATCATCGAAATAGATAGCGGATACTCTATCGCTCTCTGCCATCTTTTGGATGGCTGTGCCGCTTGCCTCTCCTGCCAGGCCGGAGATGAGCTGGTAGCTGTACTTGACATCAAAGCCGCCAAAATCCGGAGCCTCGGTGCCCTTCAGCATCACAATCACAGGTATCCTTTCCTCTCCCGCACCATCGAGCATCTCTGCCAGATCAGTATCTATCTTTCCGACGGCATCAGATGACCCTGCTTCGGCTATCTGCGCTCCGGCCACGGCCAGGAGAAGCACGCTCGCTGCAGAAATTAAAATAAAAGCATTTCGATCCATGATCAACCAAACCCATAAATGGTGTGAATCCAGCCCCCACCAAATTCATATCATCGCGTTGTAAGTAGATAATGCTAAATAAACCTGTGGTACTTCTTAAGTGAATGATGTTGGACTGGCCGGCCTCTAATCTGCTCTGGATCAGCTTGCTTCTACTGCTTGTATCATCCCTGACCAAAAAGAGCCTCATCGCTCTGCCCGGATGGCTCCTATTTGGCGTATTCTGGCTGGCTCAGCCCGGACACTATATGGCCATCAATGACTACTTCAATGCCATCCTCTTCACTGCTGCCGGTCTCATGTGCTTTTATATGGCCTGGATAATGACCAGAAGGAGCGGCCCCTCCAAAGCCCAGCTCTGGGCAAGCTATGCCGCTGCAGTATGCGGAATGGTCTATTTTCCCTTCGCCGAGATCGAGCCCCTGAGAGAGGCGCTGATAGGGTTTACCACCCTCATGACTGTGCAAGCCCTTCAGGCTCTATCTGTTCCGGTGAGCATGCCCGGCTGGAATATCATGACTCTGAACGGCAGGTCGGTGGAGATCATCCTCGCCTGCACAGCCATTGAGAGCATCGCCCTCTTTTCAGGACTCATCATATCCGTCCGAGCACCAATCGGCCGCAGGGCGGCAGCTCTTGCGGTCTCCATCATCTCCATCTATATCCTGAACCTGGTGAGAAATGGATTCGTGATCATGGCCTACGGCTGGAGCTGGTTTGGAAGCGCAAGCTTTGAGGTTGCCCATAATCTGATCGCCAAGATAGGATCTGTTGCTGCTCTTTTGCTGATATCGTATATGATATTCCTGCTCCTCCCCGAGCTCCTCTCGATCATAGATGAGCTGGCAGCGGACATAAGACACCCCAGAGGGGATGCCGTTTGAAGCTGGCAAAAGACTCCCGCGGCTGGATATCGGTGCCCATTATCCTGACCGCTGCCCTGGCAGCTGCCGGGAACTGGTACATATCGGCTGCCGCTTTTATGGGTTTGCTGTTCATGATATTCTTTCACCGGGACCCAGACCGTCTGCCTCAAAGCGAGGGTATGCTCTCTCCAGCTGACGGAAGGATCATTCAGGCCACCCCGGAGAAGGTTACAGTATTCATGGGCCTAGGCGATGTGCACGTTAACCGGTCTCCTTTAGATGGGACGATAATCAGCGTCGAGCAAAGGAAAGGCACTCACCTCCCAGCCTTTCTAAACAGCTCGTGCCAAAACCAGCAAAACAGAATTAGAATCGATACCGAGGACGGAGAGATCCAGCTGTGCCAGATCACCGGGACCTTTGTAAGAGAGATCATCTGTTATGTCAAGCCAGGAGATCACGTCCTCCGGGGGGAGAGGATAGGCATGATCCGCTTTGGCTCGCGGGTGGAAACCACCATCCCCAGGGGATACAAGCTGCAAGTAGCCCTTGGAGATAGCGTCAGGGCCGGGAAGACGGTCCTTGCCATAAAGTGCCATTCGGAGCTGCCAGGAGTACCAGTGTCTTCAGGGTCATCAGGGGTCACTCCATGAATATTCTGCGCGCCCTCCGGCCGCCGGACATATTCACCATGTTGAACATCGCTCTGGGATTTGCTGCCATCCTCGTCATCTGCGAATCGCAATCTCTGGATTTTTTAAAGATCGCAGTCGTTCTCATAATATTAGCAGCGGCAGCAGATGGCCTGGACGGATTTGTAGCCAGAAAGAAGGGATCCGGTCCCCTGGGGGCTAACCTGGACTCCCTGGCAGACCTGGTGTCCTTTGGTGCAGCGCCGGCCTTTCTTGTTGTTCAGGCCTTCAGCCTCCCCTTCCAGATCTGGCCGGCGGCGATCTTCTTTGTTATCTGTGGAGCCCTCCGCCTGGCCAGGTTCAATATCTCAAACAAGAGCGATCAGCTCTTCGAGGGCCTGCCCATTCCTGCTGCAGGCATGGCTCTATCAGCCAGCGTCCTATTGGGGCGGCCTGGGCTTACCGTTACACTCATGCTCATTTTGGCTTTGCTCATGATAAGCAGCATACCATATCCCAAGATAAGGGACAA
>DAIO01000084.1:0-6166 GCA_002498745.1 Methanosaeta sp. UBA533
CGCCATCGTTTCCCTGCCCCTTCATCAGAATCCCTGAAAGAAGTACAAGAGCGTCTCCTGCCCCTCTGGCAGGGCCAGATAGCAGCCGATCTGAAAAAAGGAAGGAGCGTTCTTGTGGTCTCCCATGGCAACACCATCCGCGCCCTTGTCAAGCATATTGAGGGGATCTCCGACCAGAATATCGAAGAGCTGGAGGTTCATACCGCGTCCCCTCTCCTCTATGAGCTGGACGGCCGGCTGAAGCACATGAAGCGCATCGATCTATAGCAAATCGGAAATGACATGAATTCGAGAGGGTTGCAGATGGCATACGAAGTTATTCACATATCCATGGAGAAGAAAGAGGAGCTGGTCGATCGATACTCCAGCCAGGTGCTCTATGAGATAAAATCGGATATATATGGATGCTGCATCAAGCTTTTGACCGGCATCCCATCGATCAAGGACGCCTGGGAGGAGAGCTTCTATTCGGCATCGCAGAGCATTCGCTCCCACGGCCGGCTTTATGTGATCCAGGATGTGGACGTGGGAGAGAATCAGGTCCTGTATGATCCCCAATCCAGGACGGCATTTCTGATCAATATGGACTATTACGGCTGGGTCAAGTCCCTGGCCCTGAGCGTGGCGGGAGATATCCTGGAGGATTATCACAGCATCTATTCTGTTCACGGAGCCTGTCTGGATATGCGGGGTCAGGGGATATGCATATTAGGTGGATCGGGGGCGGGCAAGACCACCCATACCTACGGCCTGTTGCGCAACCCGCGGGTGCGGGTGATCTCTGACGACTGGTTCTTCGGAAGGATATTCGGAGATGATATCTTAGCATACGGCTCAGAGAAGAACTTCTATATCCGGGCTGATCTGGCTGAGATCTGGAAGGAGTTTGCCGGTCTGGTTGATAAGGCATCCTTTGATTCCAAGGGGCGAGCAGTGGTGGACCTCCGCCAGGCCATAGGAAAGGGACGCATCATGCCCCTGACAACCATTGAGAAGGTGATCTTTCTCAAGCGAGACCCTGAACAGGAGGAGATTGTACTCCCCTTGGAAGGGGATCGGGCTCTGGCTATTCTGGAGGGGAATGGCTACTATAATCCTCATCTCCTGGTGCATAACGAATTCAAGGCCAATCGGCGTAGCCGCTTTTTCCGGACGCTCTTTCTCCGCTCAAGGGTGATTGAGGTGAACACCACCGGCACCCCCGAGGAGACTCAGAGAAGGATATTGGAGATCTTAGAGGAAAAATGAGATTGATCCAGGATTCTGTTCGAGACCGATTTCAACTATGCCAGGGATCTGAGGAGACATCCTCAGTCTCCTCCTCCTGCTGGATGCGGCGGCGGAGGATTCTTTTAGCAAGCCAAGTGAAGGCTATCAGGCTGATGAACAATTTTAATAGACCTTTGATCATGGTTTATATCACCCGATACTAGTATTGGCCTTTGAACCTATAAAAATACTGGTATTCGTTCAGTCGCTAAGAGCGCCATAATCTCAGCAACTGATGGATTATGGCGCACCAGTATTGGGCCTAGGAGAAGTCCAATACCTTCTCCGAGATTGTTCCTGGAGAGTCTGCGATGGGCTCATCCCAGCCAAGATCATTCAAATTCTCCCGATAGAGCTCATTTGAGGGATCGAGCTGGATCGCCCTCTGGAAGCAATCGAGTGCCTCCTCATTCCGTTCCAGTTTCCTCAGAACCACGCCCTTATCATTCCATGCCTCTGCGTTCTCGGGGTTGAATTCGACCGCCTTATCCAGGGAAGCTAGAGACTCATCAAATCTCTGCACTATCAGGAGGACATGCCCTTGACGGTACAAGGCTCGATCTAGATCCCCATCCAGATCAATCGCCTTCCTGTAGGCTTCCAGTGACTCATTGTATCGTTCCATCTTCTCCAGGACTATTCCTTGGTTGTACCAGGCGTTAGCATTAAGGGGATCGATCTGCAGAGCCGCCCACAGAGAAGCCAGTGCCTCTTCATCCTGGTTCAGTCCTGAGAGGACGAGAGCGCGATCATTGTAGGCTTTTGCATTGGATTGGTCCAGAGAAATGATCCTGTCAAAGCTCTCCAGCGCCTCTTCGTATCTTTCCATCTTCAGCAGGAGATTGGCCCTGAAGCTCCAGGCCCAGGTGTCGCTCTGATTGATCTTCAGATATTGATCGATATCATCCAAGGCAAGTGAGTATGAGCCGTTATAATAATCGCTTTTCGTCTTGGCGATCCAGTGCTCAGCATCCTGGCCCATTGCAGCAGGGATGGCAAGCATCAAAATGGCAAGAAGAAAGGGAGCTATGAGCTTCATGCTTCCTAATGTATTCGAATAAGTGGATATAGGTTGCGGTCGATTTGGCTGTCATCGACTAGACCGATCAATTTGGAGTTTTATAGTCATGATATAAAAATTGCTAGAGGGAAGGCCCGCCCTAGAGGGTGACCTTCTCCGCCTCATCCGGGGTATATCCCTCGTGGACTACCTTGCACAGCCTTCTTACAAGGAGAGTTGGATTCTCTGCCTGAAAGACATTGCGGCCGAAGGCCACCCCTGCTCCGCCCACCTGAACCGCATCGTAGACCATTTGCAATAGATCCCGTTCAGTGTCCATCTTCGGTCCGCCAGCGATGACAACAGGCACGCTGCAGCCTCTTACCACCTCCTGGAAGGTGTCGGGCGAGCCGGTGTAATTCGTCTTGACTATATCCGCCCCCAGCTCCGAGCCTATGCGTGCGGCCAGCTTCACATGTTCTACATTATGCTCAGACTTCACCTTTGGCCCGCGCGGATACATCATGGCGATCAGGGGTATGCCCCATTGGTCGCAGCTTCGTGCCACCCTTCCCAGGTCATGGAGCATCTCCGCCTCATCGTCGGCGCCGACGTTAACGTGGATGCTCACTGCATCCGCTCCCACTCTTATGGCGTCCTCGACGTCCGTCACCAGAACCTTGTGGTTTGGATCAGGACCTAGTGAGCTGGATGCAGAGAGATGAATGATCAATCCCACATCCCTTCCATATCCCCGGTGGCCATGCAATGGCAGGCCCATATGTCCCAGGACGGCGTTGGCCCCGCCTTCTGCCACTTTGTCTACCGTGGCCGGCATATCTATCAGTCCGGCAATGGGTCCTACAGATATTCCATGGTCCATGGGAATGATGATGGTCCTGTGCGTCTTGCGATCCAGGATGCGCTCCAGCCTGATCGCCTTTCCGATCTTGCTCATGAAGGTGGTGGATGTTTATTCTGAAATTAAAGATGGTGGTCGAATGAAGAAGAAGAGAATGGAATGACAGGAGTGGATGGAACGGGTCTCTTATGGGCAACGAGACCAGCAGAGCGCTTAAATATCTTCGAGTATTTCCATAGATGGGGATTAATATGAAGTGGTCGGTTGTCTTATTCTGCGTTATAATATGGAACGCGCTCTTTGGAGCTGCAGTGGGTGACGTCTACCCTCTGACGGTTGAGGGGGTGGGAACGGTGACCGTTCCTGCAGATATAGTCACTATCTCCGTCTCGGTTGAGAGCAGCAATGAAAATATTACTCAAGCCCAGGATGAGGTCGGAGAGGAGATGAACCGGGTGATATCCGCCTTGAAGAAAGCGGGGGTCAAGGACGAGGAGATCCTGCCCGGCCAGGGAAGCGGCATATCCAGCTTCCAGTCCTCGAGCAGAGTCTGCAAGACGGTGAATAACACCACTGTATGCGAGAATGTCACAGAGAGCGCATCCACTCTGCAAAGGTCCACGGTCATCCGTCTCCAGGCCAAAGATGAGTCCAGGATCGATAAGGTGCTGAATGCCGCTCGATCGGCAGGGGCTAACGCCTATGTGGCGGGATACTACCTGAAGGACTCAAGCGACGCCCGGGCAGAAGCCCGCAAGAAAGCTCTGGCCGATGCCAGAAAGAATGCAGCTGCCATGGCCGCGGATGCTGGTGGAAGCCTGGGAAAGTCCATGGATATCTTCGCTTATCCCGATCTGGGAATAGACTATTCCTATGGCGGTGGCTCGGGCGAGGGCAGGATGATGGATGTCAGCTCCAGGGTCATGGTGACCTATGAGTTTATCTTATAAGACACTTCAATGACATCAGTATAAAGGGGTTAGTCTATGAAAAAGATATGCCGTGTATTAATGGGGATGCTGCTATTGTCATTGGTCATACCTGCAATGGCGGCAGATAATGGAACAGACGTATCTAAGCTGAGAGTGGATGGCGAGGGCAAGGTGAAAGCAGCCCCGGATATGGCAACGATAGTTCTTGGGGTTGAGACCCGGAGCACAAGCGCAGCAGAAGCAGCCGAAGAGAATGCCATCCTGATGAACCAAACCATCAATGCCCTGCTCGAAGCGGGCATCAATGAGAGCCAGATGCAGACCAGCAGGTTCAGCCTGACCACCGTGCCTCAGGACGAGCCCCGGGGCGCTGATGCAACGCAGGAGCCTCCGACCTTCCTGGCCACGAACCAGGTAACAGTGAGGCTGGAGAATACTGCGGACGTGGGCCGGGTCTTGGATGCGGCAGTGAGCGCGGGCTCAAACAGCATCCAGGAAGTCAAGTTCGACCTCAAGGATCCAACCCCTCAGAATGATGAGGCCATGACTATTGCCATCAAGGATGCACAGAGGAAGGCTCAGGTTGCCGCCAGCGCCGCCGGATTGGAGCGGGGAAAGATTCTGGAGATAACAGTTGGCTATGGATATGTCATGGAGGCTTCCAGAAGCTATTCATATGCAATGGATGCTACCCCGATCCAGCCAGGAGAGATGGAAGTGACGGCCAGCGTGAATCTGGTTTATGAGATCTCTTGAGATGTCCTCAAGAGGCCTCATGCCTCTATTTTCTATCCACCAGATCCATATCGGCTAGATATACATCGGTTCAGGCGGCTTTGAGTCCTTTGCTGCGGATCCCTCGCCAAACAGCTCCTGGAATTTCCAGACCACATAAAGCTCACACTTGAAGTTCTCTCTTATCGCTTCCATCAGCCTGTCCTTGGTCAGGCCGTCGTAGTAGATCTCCCGGGTGAAACGAATGCTCCGCATATCCTCTCCTGCAGGCTCGATCTCGAAGCTGGACTGGCGGAACAGGAGGTCGTAGCGTATCTGCCACATGAGCCTCTCTTTCTGCTGAGGCAAAAGGTGCATGATGGCCTTTTGATGAACCTCAGCCAGCATTATCCGGCTGAAGATCACAACCATATCCTCGTGGCCCCTGGGCTGAATGATGCTCAAATGCCTGCCCGACCGGGCAGGATATTCAGCAGCGATCTGATAGTATAGGCTCTCGCTGGGCACCTCTTCCTTGAATATGTCCTCCTGTACAAGCCAGGTCTTGATTCGATCCCGAACATCGGCTATTTCTGGGGCGACCATCACGTGCTATCAACTCCTATGATCCAAATAGTTTAATAAAAACTAAAAAGAGAAAAAAATGTTCTGGGTGTTGCTCTACTCCAGCACGCTATGCAGCTGGAAATGATGAATGCCCAGCTTCCCCTCGTAATTGGCTGCGGTTATCTTCAGAATGCCAGGCACTTGACAGGCAGCATGGATTCCCGCCCGCATGGCATTCTCTATGGCCTCCCGGTCAACGCCATTGATCACTATCTCAAAGACGCACGAGACATCCTCCGCCAGAGTGCAGACGCCGTCTTCCCGGAGCGATGTGCAGAAGGCGGAGTTGGTGGAGGCCTTGAGGAACTTGTACTTTGAGCCCACCTTCGATCCGCTGGAGACTATTCCTCCAGGGAAGGGGGTGATAGTGCCTTTGACCTTGTGAATGGAGTCTATCGCCGCCTCGGCTGCCATCAGGCCGGACATCTGGTTCTGGCCCAGGATCAGGAAATTGCCTCCGGCGATTCCTTCGACAGCTCCAAAGCTGTTCTCGATGATGAAGTCGCCGGACATGAGAGGTATCTTCCAGATGTTTCGTCCAAACATCTCCTCTGTCTTCTGGTAGCCATCCCCGAAGAAGCTCAGCTTCTTGCCGGTATCAAACTGCTTTTCCGCATCATGCATGCCGCTGTAAGCCGCGGCGGTAGGTGCAGTGAGCACGCACTGGCCCAGCCTCATGAGCAATGAGTTCTCCAGGTTCTTGAAGCCCATGTTGCATAAGAGGATGTTCACACCAGGCCGGCCGTCGACGGTCTCTCTTCC
>DAIO01000078.1:0-20037 GCA_002498745.1 Methanosaeta sp. UBA533
GTCCAAACATTCGGGACTACACATTTTTCGAAATTTCCCGAAACGCTTAAATACAATCTAATTTGTATTAAATCCAATTTTGTTTACTATGGAAGAATGGCATGATAGATAACAAATTCTGGGTTTTGATCTGCTTGGGCATCGTTCTGGAGGCCTATGTCTCTATCAAAGACTGAGGTGATGGGCGAATACCAGAGCTATATGGGCAAGAGGGCGCTCTTCTTCCTGATACTGCTGCTGGGGACCGCATTGCTGGCGAGCATGGCCGTCACCCTCGGTTCTGCAAGTCTCAGCATTAAGGAGGTCTATGTTGCCATCATGGCCAGGTTTCTTCCCGACTACTTTGAATCAACGTCATATGCAAACACCATCGTCTGGGGCCTCCGCCTCGATCGGATCCTCATGGGCATACTGTCAGGCATGGGATTGGCGATCGCAGGCGCAGCCATGCAGGGCATCTTGAAGAATCCACTGGCCAGCGAATTCACCCTGGGCGTATCTTCAGCAGCCGGCTTCGGTGCAGCCCTGGCCATAGTGCTCGGCGCCGGATTTGTGGGAGGAGAGTACCTGGTAATCGGTAATGCTTTCATCTTCACATTGATCGCATCCTTCACCGTCTACGGCCTTGCCAAGTACAAAGGTATAACTCCAGAAACTCTGATCCTGGCAGGAATCGCCATCATGTACCTGTTCAGTGCCATGACATCGTTTCTGCAGTATGTTGGACATGCAGAACAGGTGCAGGAGGTCGTTTTTTGGATGATGGGCTCCCTGGGCAAATCCTCCTGGGAAAAGGCCGGAATAATTTCAGCAATTCTGGCAGTCTGTCTACCTTATCTGATCATCAAGTCATGGGACATCAATGCCATGGGGGCAGGTGACGAGACTGCCAAGAGCCTGGGCGTTAACGTCGAGAGGACACGCGTTATCAGCATGGTGCTGGTCTCGCTCATAACTGCCAGCATAATCTGCTTTACTGGAACCATCGGCTTTGTGGGATTGGTGGCTCCTCATATCACCAGGATGGTAATTGGAGGAGATCACCGGTTTCTTCTGCCGGGCTCAGCCCTGGTGGGCGCTTTGCTTCTTTTGGGTGCAGACACCCTTGCCAGGACGATCCTCGCACCGGTAATACTTCCTGTGGGCATAATGACGTCATTCCTGGGAGTCCCGTTCTTCGTTTATCTCTTCATGAAAAGGAGGAAGGTGTTTTGGTAAATATCACTATAAAGAGTCTGACATTCGGCTACAATGGCTCCATGATCCTGGACGGCCTCAATCTGGTGGTCGAGGATTCAGAAGTATTGGGGCTGGTCGGCCCAAACGGCTCGGGCAAGACTACCCTGATCAAGTGCATAGATAAGATACTCAAGCCCAAAGGAAGCATTCTGATAGACGGCAGAGATATCGATACTGTGAGCAGAACAGATCTCGCCAAACGCCTGGGGTATGTTCCTCAGTCCAGCTCGACTCCTCTGGCCACTACCGTTTTTGATACAGTTCTCATGGGCAGGAGGCCGCATATAAGCTGGCGCGTATCAGACTCCGATCTCGATAAGGTAGCAGATATCCTGGAGCTTTTGCATTTGGAATATCTGGCCATGAGGGACTTCTCCCAGCTATCCGGGGGTCAGAAGCAGAAGGTCCTGATTGCCAGGGCTCTGGCCCAGGAGCCGGAGGTGCTGCTACTGGATGAGCCCACCTCAAGTCTGGACATGAAACACCAGCTCGAGGTCATGGAGACGATATCGTCCCTGGTCAAAGAGAAGAAGATCTCTGCGGTCATGGCACTTCATGATCTGAATCTGGCCTCCATGTTCGTGGACAAGCTGGCGATCCTGAAAGGCGGAAAGATTTACGCAGCAGGAGAACCTATTGATCTTTTAAATGCCAAGAATATCCGGGATGTGTATGGAGTCGAGGCCGTGGTGATGAATAACCTCGACAGGCCGTACATCGTTCCTTTGCGATCACTTAACGAAGGCGTAGCATAAGGTGAAGAAATGCATCATATCAAAAGAAGGACCATTCCTTTTACATCTATTGTGGGCCAGGAGGACATGAAGTTTGCATTAATCCTGAATGCGATCAATCCGCGCATAGGCGGCGTGCTGATAAGAGGTGATAAAGGAACCGCTAAATCAACTGCTGTGCGAGCCCTGGCTGACCTCCTTGAGGATATTGTAGTGGTGGAGGACTGCCCTTTCAACTGCAATCCCAGAAATGTGGAGGAGATGTGCGACCTTTGCTTTGATAGGAGCCAGAGAGGCCAGATTAAAGAAGCTTCACGCAGAACTCCGGTGATCGACCTTCCCCTGGGTGCAACAGAGGATCGGGTTGTGGGATCGTTGAATGTAGAAAGGGCAATCAAAGAGGGAATCCGGGCCCTGGAGCCAGGAATTTTGGCTGCTGCCAATAGGGGTATACTGTACATCGACGAGGTGAATCTCCTGGATGATCACGTGGCAGACGTGCTGCTGGACTCCGCTGCTATGGGGGTGAACATCGTGGAACGCGAGGGCGTGTCCGTTGCCCATCCGTCGAAGTTTATCCTTGTAGGCACCATGAATCCCGAGGAGGGAGAGCTGAGACCGCAGCTGCTGGACAGATTCGGGCTGCAGGTAAATGTTGTCGGCATCGAGGATGTAGATCAGAGAATGCTGATTGCCAAGACGGCGGAACGGTTTGATGCCGACCCGGAGGGCTTCTCAAAAGAGCAACAGGCTCTTCAGGATGGTCTGAAGGGGAAGATCTCTGCTGCCAGGGAGATCCTTGGCAGGGTGACTATGAGCGATGATCTTCTGAGAACCATAGCCTCTACCTGCATCGACCTGGGGGTTAAGACCCACAGGGCAGAGATAGTGATCTCCAGAACGGCCAAGACGATAGCTGCTTTTGAAGGAAGGACGGAGGTAAACCAGGAGGATATAAAGAAGGCCATGGAGCTGGCGCTGGCTCACAGGATGAGGAGCAGGCCTTTTGAGCCGCCGACCCTTAACAAAGATAAGCTGGAAAAGTCCATGGAAAAGCAGCAGCAAGACCAGCAGCAACAAAAGCAAAAGCAAGAGCATGAGCAGCAGCCAAAGAAGCCTCCCCAGCAGAAAAAACAGGAGCAACAGCCCGAGAGTTCCGATCAACAGGAGGACTCTAATCAAGCTCAGGCAGCAATACCGCAAGAGCAGATCTTCGAGATTGGAGCGCCTATAGATGTGCGGCAGATCAATATGCCTCGAAAGAGGGACAAATTTTTTCGCAGAAAAACCAGTGGCAGGAGGATAAACACCCTTGCACTGCAGAACTCCGGAAGGTACCTGAGACAAAGGATGCCTAAAGAGGGAAAGGATATCGCCATCGATGCCACCATTCGTGCTGCAGCTCCATATCAAAAGGCCAGATCAGGACCCAATGCCATTAAAGTGAAAAGCGAGGACATTCGAGAGAAGGAGCGGGTGCGAAAGACGTCGGCCATGCTGCTCTTTGTGGTAGATGGCAGTGGCTCAATGGGTGCCATGCAGAGGATGGAAAGCGCCAAGGGAGCAGTCCTCTCCTTGCTCATGGACTCCTACCAGAAAAGGGACAAGATTGGAATGGTGGCCTTTAGGGGAAAGGAGGCAGAGCTGATACTTCCTCCCTCTTCCAGCGTGGATCTGGCCTTAAGCAGGCTAAAGGAGCTACCCACTGGCGGCAAGACGCCGCTTTCTGCAGGTCTGTCCCGCGGATTGCAGCTGTTGCAGGGCGAGATGAAAAAGGATGCAGAGACAAAGCTCATGATGGTCCTTGTATCCGATGGCAGGGCCAATGTGGGAATGGGCGGAAAGATCAAAGAAGAGCTGATGGAGATCTCGGAAAGGACAAAGCAGCTCGGAGTCCATACCATTGTCATAGATACCGAGGTGGTGGATTCGTCATTCATGGAGATGAGGCTCGGCTACTGCCGGGAGATCGCAGAGATGACCGGCGGAAAATATTATCCGATATCAGGCTTGAGCTCCGAGGCGCTTTATAGCATTGTGGATGGAGAGCAGAAGCTGCTCATCGAGGCCAACTCTTGATCTTTTGGGCGTTGTGATTGGGATGATAGAAATATCGAATCTAATTATGGAGTACTCCGGAAAAAGGGTAGTTGATATCCAAAGTCTTCAGGTTGATCCTGGAGAGCTCTTCGGATTTCTGGGGCCGAATGGTGCCGGAAAGACTACTACAATCCGAATTCTCACCACGCTTACAAAGCCCACCTCCGGGAGAGCGCTCATCAACGGCTCTGATGTGGTCAGGGACCTATCCAATGTAAAGCTGGAGTTCGGCATAGTTCAGCAGCACCTGAGCCTGAACAAAGACCTGACAATCGCTGAGAACCTGGAGCTTCATGCAAGGCTTCATCATCTGCCCAAAGCACAGAGAACGAAAAGGATATCTGAACTGCTCGATTATGTGGAGCTGTCCGAGCACGCAGACTATCTCATAGATGATGTCTCAGGTGGCATGAAGAGGAGAGCCATGATCGCCAGGGCTCTTATCCACAGGCCGAAGCTGCTATTTCTGGATGAGCCGACGGTGGGATTGGATGCACAAACCCGTCGAAAGGTCTGGGATCTCATTCGAAAAATGAACTCCGATGGTACAACGGTCTTCTTAACCACCCACTATATCGAGGAGGCTGAGGCCTTATGCGAAAGAGTGGGCATCCTTCATAAAGGAAAGATGATTGCCATTGGGTCTCCTTTGAGTCTCCGCCAGAAGCTGGGAATGATAGCAGTCGAGATGCAGACTAATGGAAACGGCACTCAATATAGATATTTTCCCGATAGGTCGCTTGCTGCACAGTTCGTTCAGGGATTGCCGGGAACCAATAAGCTGGCCATGCGAGAGTCGAACCTGGAGGATGTCTTTGTTGAACTGACCGGTCAGAAGGTCATGGAGAGTTAATATGGATGCTTATAACATACTTTGGGCGGACCTTGTGACCCTGAAGCGCCACTGGTCCAGATACCTCATCACCACTCTGATGAGCCCACTGCTTTATCTGGTGGCATTTGGCTGGGGACTGGGGCGAAGCATAAATCTCAATGGAACAAGCTATCTCGAGTTCGTGATACCGGGAATCATCGCTCTCACCGCCATGAGCACCAGCTTCAACGGCGCAAGCACGAGGCTCAACGTCGATCGTCTCTACTACAAGAGCTTTGATGAATGTCTCATGGCCCCAATCGGACTGCCCTCCATGCTCATGGGAAAGGCGATGATCGGTGTGGTGAGGGGTTTAATGAGCTCCTTCGCATTTATCGCTGTAGCCTCGCTAATAGCACCTACCATTCATATCGGTCCGCCTTTTCTGGTTGGTCTTCTTCTGACCTGCCTTACATTCGCCTTTCTGGGAGTTCTGGCGGCTCTGCTGGCGAGGTCTCATGAGGACATGGCTACTTTCGCAAGCTTGATCTTGATGCCCATGACCTTTTTGGGAGGAACCTTCTTCTCTCTATCCCAGGTTCCAACCGGGCTGAAGTATGCCCTCTATGCTCTGCCGCTAACTCACTCCAGCCTGTTTCTGAGAGCTGCAGCACTGGACCAGCCCCTGCCCTGGATCTCTTTGTTTATACTTCTGATCTTCTTTGCAGCGTTTCTGGCGGGAGGGATGGGGATTTTGAGGAGGATCAGCATTTGAAACCGTCATGCCTGGTTAGGCACCCATGAGGCATGAAAATGTGGGTTTAGGTTTATATCCAGGAAAGATCATCAGCCTAAATTATGAGACAGGTAATCAAAGGCGAAGCATTTCTGGAGGATTCATAAAGTCCCCGTGTTTGAAACTGCCTTGAGCAACAGTTAGTACCCATGAATGTCGCCATACAGGCACGCGTATCAAATTTAAAGAAATAACATGTTGCTCTGCCCATCTCAAGGAGATTTACCATGGAGCCGGTTCTGGATAGTTGCGCTGGAATGGATGTTCACGAGAAGAAAGTAGACGTATGCATTGCTCATGGCCCTCTTGAGAAATCTCCGAAGTTCGAGATCAGGACCTTCTCGACAATGACCTCAGATCTCGAAGACCTGAAATCCTGGCAATGGAAGGAGAGTTCACAATAGTTCTTGCCAATGCTCAACGCCTCAAGGCCATTCCTCGAAAGAAAACCGACATCATGGATTGCAAGAGAATCGCCAAATTGCTGAGATATGGACTGCTTCCCAATAGCTTCATTCCGCCAAGAGAAATCAGAGAGTTGCGTGATCTTAATCGCACTCGAAGAAAGCTGGTTGGAATGATGACCTCAGAGGAGAATCGACTGACAAAAGTGTTAGAATCATCCAATATCAAGCTCAGCTCGGTTGTATCCAAGATCTCAGGCGTTTCATCAATGGCTATGATTCGATCTCTTCTGGAAAAGGATAGGCTTTCCAAAGAGGAAATCTCTCAGTTGGCTAAAGGCTCACTCAAGAAGAAAGTGAATCTGCTGGAGAAAGCCCTTGATGGAAAATTGACTGATCATCACAGGTTCCTCCTAAAAATGCATATGGAGAATCTCGATCATCTTGCCAGGCAAATGAGGATATCTGGAATGATGCTGGCCGCTCTTATCGGGGATCACAGGATCCTGCTCCCGGCATCAGGGCTTTTCGTGGCCCTGCTATTGGGACGGTGCGGCCAGGACCATCATAGCTCCGGCCAATTTTCCGGTAGATACGATGACCGCCTTCATGGAGCGCCATTATTTCTGTATCTGTTCTGAAATTGGAGGGAGGAATCTTGGAATAGATCACCCTTCCGATTTAACTGGGGCATCGGGATAGACCTGGTATATGCCCTCGATATCCATGTTTAAGTACTTCTGCAGCAATTCTCCATGAACAGCTCTCGGATCGATATCCTGGAATAGATCGGGATGCAGCCACTTGGCATAATAGAGCATAGCAGCCATCTCAGACAGGCCGCTGGCCATCTTGATGTCAGTGATATATACCCGTCCCGTCTTGACTGCATCGACACTATCAAAACCAGGCAGGGAGATGATCTCCATTCGCTTGGCCTCCATCTCTTCAATGGTTGGTGTTGTGCCATCGTACTGCTCTGAGGTCATGGAGTAGATTATCACCTCTGGATCTTCCTCGATAACCCATTCCATATCGACATGAGGCACCTTGGTTTGCAGGTCGGCTGCTATATTTCTGCCCCCTGCCTCTGCTATCCTGACATGTCCTGTCGAATCCCGGTTGCCCGTCCAATCAAAGTGGCCCATGGACATGAAATAGACTGAAGGCCGATCCTCATCGGGTATCGTCCCCGTTCGATCCAGGATGGAATCATAGTGTCCGGAGATCTCATCGGCCATATCTCGGGCATCTTCCTCTTCTCCCAGGATCCGGCCCAGGTCCTCGATCATCGGAATCAGGGCGTTAATGTGCAGAAGGCGGTATCTGAGCACAGGAATTCCATAGTCTGTCAGCTTTTGCTCGTCCTCCTCAGGGAAGAGGCCTCCCGTCTTGGCAATCACCAGATCGGGGTTCAGCTCGATTATCCTCTCCAGGTCTGCATTTCGACTGGACTTCCCGATGCTCTCTTTTTCCAGCAGTGCAGGGGGCATATCGCAGTCGTCGGTAACGGCAATTATCCGATCTGATTCTCCCAGAGCATAGATCACCTCTGCCGCTCCTGGGGAGAGGCATATGATGCTGCTTGGATTGAAAGGCACAGTCACATTTCTGCCCTCTTCGTCGGTGATGGCGATCATCTCATCCGCTGCCAATGCTGGTACAAGCATAACAGCGATTATGATCAATAAAGCGATTGCTCTCATTCGGTAACACCATTCATATATCTCTGATTGATCTCATCTGATTAATTTATTTTGTCTTTTTTCAAGCAAAATTGAATTCAATATCGGCTTAAATAGTATTTGGTCGAGTCCACTGTAAAGAGTAATTGATTGCAGTCAAATTTGCTTAATCAAGTAATTTATAGTTTCATTAAATTTTCTTAAATTGGTGATTTTTCGCAAAAAAGACCACAAACTATTTCAATGAAGCGGAGCTATTTAGAGCGTGAGGAGTTTTGTATGCTGGACAAGTTTATGTCTGAACATCTATTTGGCAAGAGCATTGAGGTCTACTTCGGGGGAGATGAGAAGGAGAGGATGCGTGGCAAACTGGTGGGCAGCGCTGATGGAGTCATTGTCTTGGAGAATAATGATAGAAGGGATTACGTAAATGTGGAAAAGGTGGTTGCAGCCTGGGAAGTATGATCCGCAAAACCTTTCACTGGATTCCTGGTTGTACACCGACATTCAGATCAGCGCCTGATGAAAAAAGCGCAAAGAACTGCCTTCTGCAATAGAAGCTAGAAGGGCCGTATTTTATTTTTTTTGCGTTTGAAAGCCTCTTTTCCGGATACTCGTCCTAATCAAGCGATAAGTCATGCTCGCAGCTTTCACCGCTTATGGCGATCGGTTTTTGTTTCTATTGAGGGGATCATCAATGGCACACTGTAATTATCTCTAATTTATATTGCTTGCTTTATCATAAGCTTTGGCAGCATCTTTGTACTTGCGCCTGGCCAGGAGAGCGTCTCCTATAGCTCTCCAGTCACGCTCTTTATTTTCGGTGGTCTTCTTAACACTCATGCTTTTTCGCCTTTGAGACGGACTTTCGACATCTGCCCACTCTGAGTCAAACTGCTGGACCTTGGATCTTCAAGAGATATAAATACGGCGAAGAGCGCCAATATAGTAAACTCTCCCACCTCTATCAATCTCATGTAATACATTGATATACTTGTAATACGAATATTGTCCTGGTGATTCAAATCTCCACATCCGCCTCAGTTCGGCTTCCCGATGACATCGCCCGCGGCCTTGAAGACCTTGCCAGTGCGCTCGATCGTCCCAAGACTTACATCATCCGAAAGGCGATCGAGGCTTATCTGGAAGAGTATGCAGATTACTTCATCGCTCTGGAACGAATGAATGACAAGGACGACAGGATCGTCTCTGCCGGAGAGATGAGGGAGCTTCTTGGCCTGCAAGATTGAATATAAATCTTCGGTCTCGCGAGACCTGAGGCATCTGGATAAAAATATAGCTAAGCGAATTCTCAAGGATACGGAAGGGACGCTAGCGTCTGACCCTGCTGCGGGAATCCCCCTTACAGGACAGTTCAAGGGCTTCTTCAAGCTGCGCATTGGTGATTATCGTGTCATTTACTCAAAAACCGGAGATGGTGTACTCATTTTAAGAATTGGGCCTCGAAGCAAGGTCTACGATAGATGATACCCTCGCATCTTCAGCATCGGCCATAAGAGAGGCTAAGTGGCAGGCACGGGGCAATGTGAATGGCTCTTATCTCGACATGCAGAGATGCCGAAAGCTAGCATCTCCGTAGCAGTATTGTCCCATCCTATCTCCTCGACCACTGGAATCCCTTGAAGTGCCTTACCCTTCCAGGCAATACTCCTGAGTTGACGAAGAATGTAACGGACCTTCTTCTTTTTCAACTTCATATTCTGGACTATGTGCCCTGGCTTAGATGGGCTGCAAATTAATTTCGGGACTCTACATATTTTAGGTAAGCCGAAATGTTTATCTACCATGCTCTTATTTTAGGCTTACCTAAAAGTCGGGGAGAACAGGGATACACAATGGAAATGCCAATTACTAGCCTGAGAGCGGGGGCAGTGGCCCAGGTTACGGCACTGCTGGGCCAGGGCGGCTCTTTTCAAAGAAAGCTTCGGACCATGGGGATCAGGGAGGGCAAAAGGCTGAGGGTGGTGGCGATCCATCCCTTTGCCGGACCTCTGGTTCTGGATATAGATGGCAGACAGATAACATTGGGCAGGAGCATCGCCCAGAGAGTGATGGTGAGGGTGGAGGATTGAAGCGAATAGTTCTGATGGGCAATCCGAACATCGGAAAGAGCGTGGTCTTCTCCCGTCTGACCGGGGCAGAGGTGATCACATCCAACTATCCGGGCACCACAGTGGACTTCTCCCGCGGCAGGGCTCGCATTCAAGGGGAGCCGGTGGAGCTGATAGATGCCCCTGGAACCTATTCTCTGCAGCCCACCAGTCCGGTGGAGGAAGTGGCGGTAGAGGTATTGCGCTGGGCGGATCTGATCGTCAATGTGGTTGATTCCACCAACCTGGAGAGAAACCTCTTCCTCACCCTGGAGCTGCTAGAGAGCAAGAAGCCGATGATCGTCGTCCTGAACATTTGGGATGAGGCGAAGAGATCGGGAATACAGATCGATCTGGATGGGCTGGAGGCCCGCTTGCAGGTGCCGGTTGTTGCCACCACTGCCCTCACTGGAGAGGGGATCGCGGAGCTGGTACGACGGCTGGACCAGGCCCGGTACCCTGCGGATGATGAAGCACTGAGCGAGGAGGAGAAGTGGACCCGGATTGGCCGCATAACCAGAGAGGTGCAGAAGGTCACTCACCGCCATCCGGGAATCGGAAGCAAGATCAGCGAGGCCACCATCAAGCCGGCGACGGGAATGCCCATCGCTCTGTTGATATTGATCGCCACCTTCGGCACGGTGAGGTTCATCGGCGAGGGCTTGATCTCCCACCTCTTCGAGCCGCTCTTTGAGCTCTACCGCCCCCTGGCCATGTCCATCAGCTCTGGGCTTGGCCCGGGGATGCTGCATGATCTTATCATCGGCAAGCTGTTGGATGGCGAGATCGATTATGTCCAGTCCATGGGGATTCTGACCACGGGCATCTATGTTCCTTTGGCCATGGTCCTCCCCTATATCGTGGGGTTTTATCTGGTCTTATCCATCCTGGAGGATTCGGGGTATCTGCCCAGGCTGGCGACCTTATCCGATAACCTCTTCCACCGATTGGGCATGCACGGCCATGCCATCATACCCCTCTTCCTGGGGCTGGGCTGCAATGTGCCTGGAGCACTGGCCATCAGGACCCTGGAGACCAGAAAGCAGCGTTTCATCTCTGCCACCCTCCTGGGCCTGGCTGTGCCCTGCACTGCCAAATCGGCCATGATCTTCGGAGTGCTGGGCTCCTATGGCCAGAGATACGTATTCCTGGTCTTTGCCACCCTGGCACTTGTTTATATCGCAGCAGGGCTGATATTGAACCGGATGGTGAAAGGAGAGAGCCCGGAGATCTTTCTGGAGATACCGCCCTACCGAAGGCCTGAACTGGGTATGATCCTGAAGAAGACCTGGATGCGCATTCGCTGGTTTCTCTCTGAGGCCATACCATTCCTCTTTCTGGGGGTGCTGCTGGTCAATGTGCTCTACACGGTGGGCTTCATAGAGTGGATCGGGGCCATCTTCGCTCCTTTCATGGAGGGGTGGCTGAATATTCCCGGCGAGGCTGTAGCTGCTCTTCTGGTTGGTTTTTTCAGGAAGGACCTGGCGGTGGGAATGCTCTTGCCCCTGGGATTGAGCGCCCAGCAGATGGTGGTGGCAACGTTAGTGCTCTCCCTTTATTTCCCCTGCGTGGCCACCTTTGCTGTGCTGATCCGGGAGCTGGGGATGAGGGATACGGCAAAATCCACTGCCATTATGCTGGCCACCGCTCTATTGGCCGGGGGAGCGATGCGCTGGACTCTCTCGGGGTTGGGGGTGCAATGAGAAAGAAGACGGTAGAGGAGTACATCGAGGTCATCTTTGCCCTGGAAAGGGAGGAAGGGCGGGCGACGACTGGCAGGATCGCATCGGAGATGAATGTGAAGCCCTCCTCGGCCACGGAGATGCTCCAGAAGCTGCAAAAGGAAGGATTCCTGCAGTATGAGAGCTATGCTGGAGCTACACTGACCGAATCGGGCAGGAGGCTGGCTTTGGAGCTGAATGGCAAGCATGAGGCCATTGCCGATTTCCTGGCGATCATCGGGGTAGATCGAGCGGTGGCGGAGCGGGATGCCTGCCAGATTGAGCATCACGTGGGCCGGGAGACCATGGAGCGGCTGGAGAGGTTTGTAGAGTTTGCAGACCACTTCTCCGATCGGCCAGGGTGGATGGAGTGCTTCCAGAGGTACTGCGAGAACGGGAGGATGGAGGACTGCGATCAATGTTTCTGCAGCAGATCAGGGAATGAGCGCCCGCCTGCATCTGGATCACCAGGAAGGCGGAGATGATATGAATCGCTCTCATCAGCGCCGGTATGGGGAAAGGCCCTCCCCTCATGCCGAGATGCTGGCTGCCTGAATCTCCGTCGCTGTATTTATCCGGTCCCATCTCCTCGACCATCTGGTTGGCCAAAAGGTCCCAATCAACAGCTTCATCCAGACCGGGCGGATCTCTTGCCAGTGTGCTATAATACTGGATAAAGCACTCTTCAAGGATGCTTTTCAATGCATTCTCCTCCAGCTGGCCGCTGTTTTTGAGGTAGCTGACCAGCAGCAGGCTCAAGGAGAAGAGGTGCCTTCCTATGTGCGATTGCAGCCTCTGGGGCTGGATATCCTGATGAACCTCTAGGTGCTCATAATCGGCTAGTCCGGATAGACGGAGGTTAGGATAACGGCATGATTCAAGCCACTTCTCCAGCCTGCCGGCGACCTTTCTCTGCCAGCAATAACCGTCGTCCTCCTCTGAGCCATCTCCTCTCCTATGATAGAGCGGCATCAATGAGGCATGAATCAAGCCCATGCCGGTCAATCGAGCCAGATCCCGCGCACAGACCAAGAGGCTCCGGCGCATCACCTGAATGGAGTGCGGCGGCTCATTGACATAGGCAAAGTACTCCCGGCCTGCAATATAGCCGATGGCATGGGGCTCGGCCGCGCATATCCCTTCTCTCAGGTGGCGGGGGATCTCTCTAATTCTATAGATTCCCTTCAGGGGACAGGGGAGTGTGCTCTCCACAGACAATCCCTCTAGACCGGGCAGCTTCTTCAGATACTCTTGCATGCAGATCTCATGTAGGAGTCGGCTCTCGTCTCCTGGATTGACGCACATCTTCAGGGCTAAAAATCCTCTATTTATTGGGGCGATGAGGGTTCTTCCCATTCTCTGCGGATGGCCGGCGTTATGTTGGCGGATAATATCATTCAAGTTGATATCGATTATACCCGCTTTATCGAAAAATTCTGTAAGATTATAACCATGATATTCTATTTCCCTATCTATTTCTGCACTACTTCTCCGGGCAAAATGAATCTCCTTGCCCTGGCATAAGGCACTGGAGATGCCATCGAATCCCGTGTTCACCACCTGATAGACGAGAGCTCCCTCGCGGATGATCTCGAAGCGGTAGAGGTCGGATATCGAATGCGGGTTTATATCATAAACGGCCAGCCAGGGAAATGGATCCCTTCCAGGTGGAAGCTGATCGATTGCTCTTCTGATGCGCAATGCTAAAACTAGAGCAGCATGCTGGCGTTCGATGGTGGAGCTACAATCAAGCTTGGATAATAAAAAGGGGATGATATCATCGCCTATCTCCAGGATCGCTCTCTCCACCCGCTCGTCTCCCGAGCTGAGCAGCTTAAACAGCAGCTCAAGGTTCTCCCGGCGGCTATCAGGAACGCCAGCTATCTCTATCAGCGCCCGTGCGGCCATGCTTTTAAGGTGATTGCTCTTGCTGCCTAGCAGCTGTTCCAGCCTGGACGCAGCTGAGTCCGTCCTCATCCCGGCCAGAGCGGAGACTGCCATATGCCTTACGATGGGATAATCATCATCGAGAGCCCTGATCAGCACTTCTTCTGATAGAGGATCCTTCAACTGGCCCAAAGCTCTCACTGCTCTGTAACGAATGCGGTGGTCCAGGCTCCCGTCCAGGGCCATTCTCTCCAGGGCCGATTTTTCCAGAATAAATCCTTCCAGTACCGGTCTTTCCAGCGCCGGTCTCACCAGATCCTGTCTCACCAGGTCCGGATTTACGGGGGCGATCCGGCCCAGATATTCGATACCATATTCCAGTTCTCAAAAGATATCGGCATCGGCATTGAGGCTGCATCTACCATCCGGCCCAGCCTGGAGGATGCCTTCATCAAAGTCGCTGGCCTTTCTCCTCAGATTATGGCGGCAGAGAAGAGCCCTGGTAAGGGGAGGGGGTGAGGGCGGTGGCCTGGCAGGATGAGTTGCGAGGAATCTATCATATCGCCATCAAGGATATGAGAACCTATTACCTCAAGCCGCCAGCACTGAGCTGGGGAATGGTCTTTCCACTAGCTTGGACGCTGGCCTTCTATCTGCGCAGCCCAGGGGACTTTGCCGAGCTTGTGCCAGGCCTGTTGGCTATGACCATCGTATTCAGCACTACAGCCGCCGAGGCCGTGGTCATCAACTTCGAGCTGCGTCTGGGCACCCTGGAGAGGCTGCTTCTAGCACCGATAGGCATAACCTCAGTCCTATTGGGAAAGGTGTTGGGCGGCTTTCTCTTCGGCCTCTTTACCACGGCGATCGTGGCAGCTGCATCAATTCTCTATATGGATCTTCATCCTGACATCATGGGACTGGCCCTCATAGCAGTTCCTTCTCTGATGGTCTTCTCCTCAATGGGGGCTCTCTTCAGCGTCTCTGTCAAGGAGGTATTTGAGGCTCAGACGTTGCTCAATCTTCCCAGATTCCTCATGGTCTTCCTCTGCGGGGTGGTGTATCCGGTCTCCGCTCTGCCAGAGGGACTGCAGCTCTTGGCAAGGCTCCTGCCTCTGACATACACTGTGCAGGGACTGAGGATCTCTTTCTTTGAGCATGGAGATCCTCTCTTATGGCAGGACATTGCAGCTCTTCTCGTTTTTCTGATTCTGTTTCTGCTTCCAGCAATCAGCCTGCTGCACAGGAGGTTTCGGTAGCAAAATGCAGAGCCTATTAATTGCGCGAATGAGGTGAATGATAATGTTTAAGGTCGGTATCATTAGATGTCAGCAGACTGAGGATATGTGTCCAGGTACGATGGACTTCAAGGTAGCATCGGAGGGAAAGATGGGATTTTCAGAGACTGGCCCGGTGGAGATCGTCGGCTTCGTCTCCTGCGGCGGATGCCCGGGGAAGAGAGCCGTTCCCAGGGCAAAGATGATGGTTGATCGGGGAGCAGAGGCGATAGTCATTGCCTCCTGCATCAGCAAGGGCAATCCGATCGGCTTTCCCTGTCCTCACTTTGAGAAGATAAAGGAGAGCGTAGCTAAAAAAATTGGCCCTGAGGTGAAGATAATCGAGTGGACGCATTAGGTCTGGATATCTTTCCCTTCAGGCCGGTCCCTTTTCCTGGCGGAGATGGCAAGGAAAGCCCCTCTGCCATGCCCCTCCTCAAAGGGCTCTGGAGCAGCAGCATCGATCTTTGTATCAAATAGGGTCTGGCGGGTTAGAATACCGCAGAAATCAAGATCCTTCAGCCAGCCAAAGACCTCATCGGCAGAACGAAATCGGGCGCATTTGTAGAATTTGCTGGTGGTCTTCTTTCTCTCGTAATCCCTGCCAGCCGGGCTATCCCGGTCGATCATCCCTATTATGAGAGTGCCGCCGGGCATGAGAGTCCTCTTCGCCTCCCGAAAGGCAAGGATGGGATCATCAAGAAAGCACACGGTGGTCACCATCAAGATGAAGTCGAATGACTCATCTTGAAAGGGAAGAGCTTCTGCTACAGCATAAATAACCTCGATCCCCCTTGCTCTTGCCCTCTTCGCCATCGCTTGCGCGGGCTCCACACCGATCTTGATGCCCAGAGGAGCGGCGAATCTGCCTGTTCCCGCCCCAACCTCCAAGCCAGTCCCGGAGGACGGGACGAGGGATCTTAAGGCCAGGATCTCGGAAATGTAGGCGGCTGGATTCTCATCATACCATTCATCATACTCTGCCGCATGCTCTTCAAAGACCTCTATGCTGCTCATAGAAGTAAGAAGGATACAATAGCTTTAACGTTTGAGGGAGTAATTGTCCTTTGATGCCGGATCTGGACTATCTGAGCCTGGCCTCGGCCATGCATCGCCTGACCGAGCTGGCGGTACGCTCTGCCATATCCCTTCTCCCGCAGGTCCCTGGCAGCCAGGGGCTTGATCTTGCCTGCGGAAATGGAGATCACAGCCTGTGGCTCGCCAGGGCGGCAAAGCCAGATGGATGTGTATTTGGCATTGACATCTGCAGGGAGGGCTTGGTCAGGGCAATTGCATCAGCGAAGAGAGCGGGCTTGAGAGACGAGCTGACTTTCCTGCAGGGAGATGTATGCTCCATGCCCTTCCCTGATCATATCTTCGACTGGGTCTGGTGCGCCGACTGCATGTGGCCCGGCCCCAGGTCGCAGGGATTTTTGGGCATGGATCCCTTGCCCACCCTGGAGGAGTTGGTGCGGGTGACAAGGCCCGGGGGAACAGTTGCCCTCCTCTTCTGGTCGTCTCAAAAGCTCCTTCCTGGCCACCCTTTGCTGGAGGCCAGGCTTAATGCCACCCCTGCGGCATGCTATCCCTTCCAGGAGGGCTGGAGCCCACGAGCTCATATCCTCTCTGCCCCCCTCTGGATGAAGGAAGCAGGGTTGGGGGATATCAGAGGCCGGACGTTTGCGGCCGATATTCAGGGTCCCCTAAGCGAGCAGGTCCAGGATGATCTGCACTATTGCTTTCAAATGCTATGGGGAAGGGCGGCGGAGGAACTGCCTGAAGAAGAGAGAGAGCACTTTCGGGTTTTATGCACGAAAATCTCAACTGATTTCATCGCCGCTAACCAATCCTACTATGGTTTTATCACCTACACCATATTCACAGGGCGGGTGGCGGCGGGCGAGTGATTGAGCTGAATTGGACTGCAGGGTCTCGTCCTGAAAGCCTGGCTTTTGCATGCTCATGCAATTTGCATGGGCAAAGGCAGAGTAAAAAAAATCTCTAGAGCTAACTTTTGCCAAGGTCAAGTACATAATCCAAGAAAAGCCAATAACACCGCTCAAAAATCATTGCAGATATGATGGTTAGCATCAGAACGGTATGGTGTGAACCCCTAAAGCCAGAAGCTTGATGCCCCCAGAGGTCAAAGGATATTTTCATGAGGCTGCACCTGCAATAGAGCGGTTGGATGATCCAGATCTTTCCGTCTTGCGTCCATGCGCTTCGCCTTACCTTCCTGGGTCGTGCCTTGCGGCTAAGCAGAGTTGCTCACCAGCTCATTCTCCCGGTCCACGTTGCGGGAGTTGCAGATGATGCCGCTTAACCGTGTCCCTCCGAGCCAGGCCAACTTCTGAATGCCTTTTCAGATACATATGGATGCGGTTGTGAGAGATGCAAACCCTGTACTGCTTTCTGATCACCCTTTCCAGCATTCGCGCCCCAAACCTGTAGTGCATGTGGGCCGCTTGCCTCTCGCTTGATATAGGGCTTACTGGGACGGCCAAGGTTCCGGCCGAGAACCGGCTCCAGGCCCGTTTCCTGAACAATATTTCCATATCTGCTGAACCCTCCGACGGGAGACCTTCA
The DNA here is from genome assembly GCA_002498745.1 of Methanosaeta sp. UBA533. Classification (GTDB taxonomy): domain Archaea; phylum Halobacteriota; class Methanosarcinia; order Methanotrichales; family Methanotrichaceae; genus Methanothrix. Next base: position 17,352 of record DAIO01000078.1, read on the forward strand.
TGTCTCGAGCGATCCCTTTTGTTCCCACCACCTTCTGCTTTTGCCGAATGATCCAGTGCAGCTTCCTCCGGTTCAACTTCATATCCCGTAATACGGGACAAGGGCCAAACCATATGCGAAATAATTTCGGGACTCTACACTCGGTTTAGGAAGTAAAAGTGCAGAACGTGGGTTCAAGCATATTTATCTCTAGATGCCTCCCGTTTAGCTTCTTGTTCATAGAAAGCCGATATATCTCTAAAAGTTTCGGCCAATCGATGGAATTTTCGGGCCTCGGTCTCTTCAGCACGGATACGGTATTTTTCGGCAAGTTTCCTTTCTTCCTCACCGCCTGTGCAAGTATAGACACCACGCGAGGCTATCACCGCTGTTTGAAATCCAATTCTCATTTTTTTAGCATCTTTAGCATTCAACATACTTGCTGCGGTAGTATTCATCCAAAATCCCTCGGGATCGGCAGGTGTATTGAAAAGTACCTGACCGATCATTGTGAGAGCAACCTCCAAATGTCCTGACTCACGGCAGATTTCTTTGACCTTTTCTAGCCAGGCTTTTAGAGCATCACCATTATATGTACCATCTTTTTGTATTCCAGGAGGTATCCTCCAATTTTGAAGCAAACGATATGCATTTGCACCATTATTCTTCTGAAACTCTGTAGGTTCTTCAACCGGGTGTTCCACCTTCGTTGACTTGAACGCAGTGCGAATTGCATCACAAAAGAACACTGGGTTGTCTGCTAATCGCTGTTCCAATAGCTTTGGGGATGCATCACAATGTCTATCGAGCAGGGGAATAAATGCCCATTCAATACTAAGTAGGTCATCATGGTTGGTATTTAGATCGCTTTGCAGCTCCTTTATGACTTCGATGATAGCATGATAATCTATTTTATTAGGTTCTTGTGGAGACAGGAGTATAGCCTGGAGTACATGAATCGCTTGCTGGCTATTAAATTTCCTTTTTTTGTATCTCATCTGTTCAAAGCATATAATCGCTTCATGGGCCCTTCCATGTTCGACTAAGCGGTCAATCGCCATTTCAAGGTTCTGGTCGTCCCCATATGGATTCACACTGGTCTTGGACCAGTACGGGGACTCATCCTCTCGCAAGAGTTGAGTCACTCGTTTCCAAGTATCAGAGGCAAATGGCAGAAAAGCAAGAAGCTGTCCTATTTGAGATGGAGTCCAGCTTGTGGCATCAATCTCGTCAACCCATTGCCATTGGCGAGACCGAAATCTTCCCCAAATAAATCCTCCGATAAACTGCGTAATGGATTTGTCATCTGACTCTAGCAATGAAGGTAAAACAGATAATTCTGCCTCGACTTGAGCAATTATTCCAAAAGCAAAGCCTACACGCCAGGGCGATTCAACAATTTTGGCAAACTCTAGAACTTTCTCCAAACCTCCTTCGTTGAAGACTTCAGTCACAGCCCTCTGCCGAAGCTCATCAAGTGTCTTTTGTTGCGCCCTCCAATCTCCTTTCTCTTCAAATAAAACGAAATCACGTTCATTGAAGAGGCGCTGATGGCGATACATAGGGGTAATCGGAACAAGCTTTTCAGCAATGCTGGCTATCTCGTTTACCTCATCTGGTTTCATGGCCCATTTAGCATCTGCAAATTTCCTATGTTCCGAAACCAGATCGACAAGCTCTGTCCATAATTTGACCCTATCTGCCTCTGGCATCGAGATGATAGCATCAGATCCGAGATAGTCCAATATATGATTTCGTGCATCTGGCCAGAGATCAGCCAAACGATCAATCAGATCAACGAGTTTTGCGAGGTCTCCTTTAGCCACAGTTGTCGCTAATTCTGCATATGCTTTAATCTGCCCCCAATATTCTTGGAGTGTTATACTTTCTGGCCATTCATCAGGGATTATCTTTCGCCACTCCGGCTTACGAGAACCAAGAGAAATCTCATGCGATTTAGGAAGTAAACTTAGCAATAGGTTCCATGCTACTTGTGGATGTTCATCATCGAGTACTTCAATTGCCGCTTTTCTCTTTAATACTGGCGCACATGTTTGCGGTAACCAAGGCAAGAGGATTGTGGAAAGCGAATTCGCAGGACGATTTGACCAATTCCCTCCAGGATCTCTTGCAGCAAGCTCACCAAGTAAAACAACCACTCGGATGAGATAGTCGGAATCCCAAGCAAGAGTCTCCAACGCCCAAAGTAGTCCTGTCATGTAATTTTGGCCAAAAACCCCGGCCTCTTCTTGTGCAAATAATACATCGAACGGACAGGGGTCGCTATCTAATGCTTTTTCCACAGCATTAAGGAACTCCTCAGGTGTAGCTTCCGCCAACAGTGGAAGTAGGTCGTTCAAGCTTGCCCATAAGACCCAATCTGCATTAGACAGAATCTCACGTATAGCAAGAACAGAAGTTGCTTCGGCCTTGCCTGGAGAACATGACCTTAGTGCATCAGGGTAGCTACCAACAAGTGCAAGACTTTCGGCTAGGCCCCGCCTTAACGAATATGAATGGTTCAGGACCTTACCATAGATATTTGCCATAACTCGCTTTTCGGTAGTCCTCCCTAGTTAAGTTTATATTCCTTCATCGCATATTTAGCTTGGGGAATACGATGAAGGCAAGTAGACTGGCAATTGCCGGTTCGTTTTGCTGGAATAAAGACTGTCCTGACTATGGCAAAGTGGATCATGGAAACATA
>DAIO01000104.1:0-3483 GCA_002498745.1 Methanosaeta sp. UBA533
GGAATGGTTATCTGGGGCAGTCCCACCATGCGGACCAAGGGAGACGACATTGCCGAGGTCCTCTGCCTCATGGGCGTTCGGCCGGTCTGGGAGGAGAGGAGCGGCAGAGTAACAGGTATTGAGCTCATTCCCATAGAGGAGCTGCAGCGTCCTCGGATAGACGTTATGCTGCGCATCAGCGGTTTTTTCAGGGATGCATTTCCAAATATCGTGCATCTTGTTGATAGAGCAGTAGAGCTGGTGGCAGAGCAGAAGGAGCCGCCGGAGCAGAACTTCCTGGCAAAGCATGTATCTGCAGACATTTCCGAGAAGACGGCCGCTGGAATCGATGGAGAACAGGCAAAGACCCTAGCCTGCTACCGTATCTTTGGCTGCCGCCCCGGAGCCTACGGTGCAGGCGTCTCAGATGCCATCGACTCCAAGAACTGGAAGGATGAGAAAGACCTGGCCGAGATCTACGTAAAATGGGGCGGCTATGCCTACGGCCGCAAAAACTTTGGAGCGACTGTTCCCGACGAGTTTCGAAGGCGCCTCAGCCGTCTCGACCTGACTGTGAAGAACGAGGACACCAGGGAGTACGATATGCTGGATGGCGATGATTTCTACTCCTATCACGGCGGGATGATCGCAGCCGTCAAGGCCCTGAAAGGCGAGCTTCCCCGTTCGTACTGCGGAGACAGCTCAGATCCAGATCGGGTGAAGACCAGAAGCGCTGTTGAGGAGACCAAACACATCTTCCGGGCCCGCATCCTCAACCCCAAATGGATCGAGAGCATGAAGCGTCATGGTTACAAGGGCGCTGGCGACATATCCAGGATGGTGGACATCGCCTTCGGCTGGGATGCCACTGCAGAGGTCCTGGAGGACTGGATGTACGAGGAGCTGGCGAACAAGTACGCTCTGGATAAGGAAATGCAGGAGTGGCTGAAAAAAGTGAACCCCCACGCACTGCAAAGCATCGCCGAGAGGCTGCTTGAGGCTGTGGAGAGGGGGATGTGGCAGGCGTCTGACGAGATGAAGGAGGAGCTTCGGGACGTCTATCTGGATATCGAGGGGTGGATCGAGGACGATCAACCACAAACCGATACAAGTTCGGGAAGCTAAGGATTAAAACTGGTAAAATGCCCGAGGAAAGCCCCGGCCTTCTGGCTTTATCCGTAACAAGTGACTGCAACCTCCGCTGCAGCTACTGCTATGCCCGTGGCGGCGAGTCGAGCGCCTCGATGGGCTGGGTCACTGCCAGGCGGGCCATCGACGTGATGGCGGAATGCTTCGATGGCTTTAAGATCCAGTTCACAGGCGGCGAGCCCCTTCTTAACCTTGGCCTGATCGAAAGGGCAGTGGACTACCTTGATGAGATGGGCCTGCAGGTTCCCTGCCAGATTCAGACCAATGCCACCCTCATCACCCCCGATGTTGCCGGAAGGCTCCAGAGCCTCAAGATTGGAATCGGGGTGAGCCTGGATGGCCCTCCATCAGTGAACGATCGTATCCGGCCTTTTTCCAGCGGACGCGGCGGCTCCACCAAATCTGCACTGAATGGAATTATGGCCCTTAGAGAAGCAGGAATTCGGGTCGGCGCGACCTGTGTTCTCTCCAGGGCCAATGCTGGGGCTCTTGCGGGGCTCGTGGAGCTGTGCAGCTACCTTGGCAACATTGAGGGAATCGCAATCGACTTCCTAAGGCAAGCGGGCCGGGGCGATAGCTCGATGCAGCCAGATGCAGCCGTTGCTTCCAGGGGTATTGAGGCAGCCATAGAGCGTGCAGAAGGCCTGGCCCAAATGGGCGGAAGCCTGGTGCGATTCAGGGAACTGGAGAGAATGCGCAATACTGTAGAAGAAGGAAGAGAGAGGCTTCATCACTGCTACTTTGATGCATGTCGGTCCGTTGTTGTAATGCCCGGCGGCGAGGCCTTTGTCTGTCCCTCCATACTCCGTCCGGAGCTTCGGCTGGGCAATATCGAGGAACCAGATTTCGCAAAGGGGCTGATCGACCGAATGGTTCGGGCACGAAGAACTGTGCAGGACCCTCAGGAATGCCGAACCTGCCGGGATCGCTGGCTTTGCGGCGGGCCTTGCCTGGCACATTGTGTTCCCGAATCGAACTTGGCCATCGAATGCGCCGTCAAGATGGTATTTATGAGGCACCTCAGATCATCCTCGCTGATCCCTCCCTCCACCATCAGCCTGCTAAAGACCCAGAGCAGTAGTGAGTAGCTGCAGTCATACTTCTCGTTCATCTCATTTCGCTTCTCGGTCAGAAAGCTATGAATCCGCCACAGGCCTGCCGGCTCTCTAATTCCAGAGGCCATCCTGGGCACTCTCTCCGCGATGACCGTGCACTCGCGCTCGTAGGCGGCCCGGTAGGCTCGGGCGCACAATCTCCTTCTTTGACCAATCCATAGGCCCCTGCGGCCTCATTTTATCAATTCCTGATCCTCTGGCCGTAGCCCTGGCGGTGCTGCCTGTTCCGGGGCCATCTCAATTTCGTTTTCGAGGCACCACTGGCGAAGGGCCTCTTCCTCTCTCCGGTTCTGAAAGCCATACCAACTCTTCAAGAGACTCTTTTGTGCGAGCAGGTCTTTGAACCGTCCATGAGCCCCACGTCTCTGGAAAATCTCTGAAACGAGGTCGCATTCGCCGGCCAGATACTCCTCTGCAAATTCGAAGACCTGGTTCTGGCCCAGATCGAGCTCGTTCTTATGGGGAATCTCCACGAACTCGTCGCAATCGAGTTCCTCGTCATCCATTTCGTTGATGTCTCCCCACTCGGATCTAAAGAAAATCAGGCCGGTATCCTTGCAGAGGATGGCCCTGTTCATGCCCTCCTCCGCCGAGTTCACGAAGAGGAAGGCATCATGGATCTCGCTGAAGGTGAACATTTCTCTCTCCTTATTTTTCCAGCAATCTCTCAAGCGCGGTCTTTTCCAGCTTAAGCGAGGCCAACCTACACTCGACCTCAGCGATCTCCTTCTTGATCTTTCGGAGTTCGGTCCTGTTCTTGGCCTTGTTCAGGTACTCTTTCCCTAGCTCTTCGGCGATGTACTCCTCGAGCTGTCGTCTCAAGACCTTGATGTAAGGATTTCCATAGATGCTTCCCTCGCGGAACTCAAGCTTTCCTGCGTTGATTCCCTTGATTATGAACTCCCGGTCCACGCCATACTCCTTCTTTGCCGTCACGTCGCTGAGGCTCGCGCCCTTTCGGTTCCATTCACCGTATTCCGCCATTTTACCCTCTGCTCTTTATTGCGATCAGTGCCTCCGCCTCGTTCGCCTCGGCGATTCCGGCGATCAGGACATCGAAGGAGTTTATGCATGCACAGATATTTGGATCTGCCGCCAGTGGCCGTTCTTCAGCAGCCGCATCCCGTTCAGCGTAACCAGCAGCGATGCGCCCAAATCATTAATAATTCGGCGTAAACCCTGCTGTCAACGATTACTATCGGTTTTTCGAAATTTCCTGTGTAGTCCCGAAACCTTTGAC
>DAIO01000197.1:0-3043 GCA_002498745.1 Methanosaeta sp. UBA533
ATGAAGGGGCAGGGAAACGATGGCGGAATCCTTTGCGCCATCTTCGCACCTGCTCAGCGCCGTATAGTTCCTCCGCCTCATCCAGGCTTCGTCCCTCAAAATCCCCATAGGAACGTTCGTTTAGCCTCCAGCTCTTGATGACGGGAATCCGCGTCAGGTCCATCTCATCCAGGACTATCCACATGGTCCTGATGGCCCGCTTCAGGAGGGAAGTATAGGCAACATCAATCGTTATGCCCGCTCTCTTCATGATTCGCCCGGCATCGCGGGCCTCCTCAATTCCCTGGAAAGAGAGATCGATGTCCGTCCAGCCGGTGAACCTTCTCTCCCGGTTCCAGAGGCTCTGGCCGTGCCTGAGCAATACCAGCCTTGACAACGCAATAACCTAGCCTTGCTGCATTATCCAGAGGCTTTTAATGGATATTTCTGGCGGTGCGGGAGAAGGGCCGAGCTGGGAAGGGTGCATGAGATTCCGCAGCAGATCTCCAGACCCCTATATTTTTATCCCATATCCCCATCAACTCCGTGCTATGACGAAAGAAGTCCATGCTGCACATATCCTGTGCAAGACGGAGAAGAAGGCATTAGAGGTCAAAGAGTTGCTGGCATCCGGCCAGGAGAGTTTTGCTCAGATGGCCCGCAAATACTCGCAGTGCCCTTCCGGAAAGAGTGGCGGAGACCTGGGCTGGTTTGGCAAGGGCAGGATGGTCCCGGAGTTTGAAAAGGCCGCCTTCGAAGGGGAGAAGGGAAAGACCATCGGTCCGGTCAAATCTCAGTTTGGCTATCACCTCATCCGGGTCCTGGACAAGAAATAATGATTGATCCCGCCGGAACTGCCGGGGCCCAAGTGGCCGGAGCGGGCAAAAATGGATTGGCAGAAATATTTATGAACAGAGAGCTCAAAAAAGATTTGGGATGTCAATTGTCTCAGCCATCAGTGCCCGCCCTCTATGAAGCGCTGCTAAGCAAAGAGCTGCTTGATATCAGTGCGCCGGTAGAGATAGCTCCCAATTATCCCGGAGACAGTCCCTTCTCCATGCAGTGGATGACGGGACTTGGGAAGGGATCCAACTGTAGCCTCTCTGTTCTCTCTTTGGGCTCCCATACGGGAACTCATATTGACTTCCCCTCTCATATACTGAGGGACGGCTTGCCTCTTGACACCTATCCTCCGGAAAGGTTCATCACTCCTGCCCGGGTGATCGCCGTCCGGAATTGCGATGCCGTTCCCGCCCAGGCACTGCAGGATGTCAATATCCAGAGAGGCGAGGCTATCCTTTTTAAGACCAGCAACTCCATCCAGGGGCTGATGCATAACCCCATATTCCGGGATGAATATGTCTCCCTCTCTCCCCCTGCAGCAGAGTTGTGCGTCCGTTTGGGAGCCGGCCTGGTGGGAATCGACTATATCTCAGTGGATCGATATGAGGATGAATCCCTCCCCGTTCACAATATCCTGCTGAAAAACGATGTTCTGATCCTGGAGGGGCTCGATCTTAGTGCCGTTTCCCCTGGCAGATACTGGCTGATCTGCCTTCCCCTGAAGATAAAAGATGCTGAGGCCGCTCCCGTCCGGGCGGTCCTGGTGGGGCGATCTCATGAACCCTGAGAGGATGTTTCAGTCCACCCTGGAGATACTGGAGGATGGGATATGCATCTGCGATCCATCCGGGGAGATCCTCTATTCTAACCCTGCTGCAGAGAGGATGGCAAGATCTCTGGAAGAGCTGACTTGTGGCAACGGATGCGGGGTCTTGAAGGACCTGTGCTCAGGCATCCTAAAGACCGCGAAGAGCGCTGATGGCCCGATCCATCGAGGATATGTCGATCTCCAGGGAAGGAGAATTGAGTACTCCATTGCTACTATGCAGGGGAAGGGCCATAAAGGCAGATCCATAATCACATTTAGAGAAGCGCATCCCTCTTCTGGGCAGGAGTATGATGATAGTCCTCCCTCTGAAAATGCAATTTTTTGGATAGAGCATCAAGGCCGAAATGACGATCTGCGCGAGAGAGATAGGATCATGGCAGGGGCTGCCCTGGCCACAAACCAGCTCCTGATCTCTCGGGAGATGGATGTTGCCCTTAATCTGTCCCTGGAGATACTGGGCTGTTCGGCCAATGTGGATCGGGCCTGCATATTTGAGCATTATCTGGACGAGGAGGGAAGAGATCAGATCTCGCTTGGGTATGAGTGGATATCTGGCAATGATGGAGATGCAGGCTCGGCCAAGATCCGCCATCCAGATCAGGGCTGCGAGGCATATAGCTCCATTCCCCAATGGTTCCAGATCCTCTCCGGAGGAATGCCCATCCGGGGAAGAACCCGTGACCTGCCTCCGCCGGCGAGGGGACCGCTGGATATGATGGGGGTGCGATCATTCATGATCGTCCCCATATTCACCACCGACCGATTCTGGGGCTTCATCGGTTTCGAGGACCATAGGCTGGAGAGGGATTGGAGCTGGAGCGCGGCCTTCATACTGATGACCATGGCCAGTGCCATTGGAGGATTCATCGGCAGATTCAAAGCGGAATCCGCCCTCAGGGAGACCAGGGACTATCTGGATAATCTCCTCCGCCATGCCAATGCCCCCATCATCGTCTGGGACCCAAACTTTTGCATCACCAGGTTTAATCATGCCTTCGAGAGGCTGACCGGCCGGCAGGCGGATGAGGTCTTGGGTCAATCGCTGGGAATCCTCTTTCCCGATGAGAGCCGGACGGAGTCGTTTGCCCATATCGAGAGAACCCTCTCCGGGGAAAGCTGGAATGCAGTGGAGATCCCCATATGCCACCAGAATGGAGAGGTGAGAACCGTTCTTTGGAACTCGGCCAATATTTATGATGAGACCGGGAGGCATGTCATTGCCACCATTGCTCAGGGCCAGGACATCACCGAGAGGAAGGCGGCAGAGGAAAGGGTGGCATTTCAAGCATCATTGTTCGACCAGGTCCGAAATGCTGTTATTGCTACTGATTTGGATGGCGCGATCATATACTGGAATCGGTTTGCCGAATCGCTCTACCAGTGGAAGGCGGA
>DAIO01000174.1:0-5320 GCA_002498745.1 Methanosaeta sp. UBA533
TCGACCCGGAACGCAACATCCGCCCCTATCTGGATTCTGCCAAGAGGATGGGTCTCAAGATAACTCATATCCTGGAGACGCACCTGCATGCTGACTTTATCTCCGGCCACCTCGACCTGGAAGAAGCGACTGGTGCCAGGATTTATGCTCCAGCATCTGCGAACTGCGCTTTTCCCCATGAACCCCTAAAAGAAGGGGACAGGGTAAAGCTGGAGGATATCATATTCTCGGTGATCGAAACCCCAGGCCACACCCCAGAGCACATCTCTTTCATCGCTGCTGACACCAGCAGGGCAGATGATCCTGTCTCCCTCTTTTGCGGTGACACCCTCTTTGTAGGAGACGTTGGCAGGCCGGACCTCTTTCCGGGCAGAGCGGAGGAGCTTGCATCATCCCTCTACAATAGCCTGCACGAGAAGATCCTGAAGCTTCCGGACCACTGCGAGGTCTATCCCGCTCATAGCATGGGATCGCTCTGCGGACGGGCGATAAGCGCTAAGAGGAGCAGCACCATCGGCTTTGAAAGAAAATATAACTATGCCCTGCAGATATCCGATCGCCAGGAGTTCATATATTCCCTCACCTCGGATATGCCTGCTGCCCCGGACCACTTCGCTCGCTGCTCGGAGATCAACAGGGTGGGGCCCAGTCTCATGAGGAGCCTCAAAATCCCCAAACCTTTGGATCCGAAGGCCTTTTCCAATAGCATAAAATCCGAAAAGGCGACAGTCTTGGACGTACGAAGCTATCCGGCATTCTCCGGCCTGCATATACCTGGATCCTGGCATATCGATCTTGCCGGCAGCTTCGCCACCCAGGCGGGCTGGATCATACCCCCGAAAAAGGACATCTTCCTGGTGGTTGAAGGGAATGAGCAGGTGGACGAGGCTGCTATTCAGCTTCGCCGGGTAGGTCTGGATAGCGTGGAAGCATTCCTCGAAAGGGGCATGCTGGCCTGGGGAGTGAACGCTATGCCAGTAGATACTGTTCCAATAATAACCCCCACGAAGGCGAACGACATGGTTGCATCGGAAAAGGCGGTTATCATCGATGTCCGGTCAGCGGAGGAGAAGACTGACGATTGCGTCATCGGATCGATTCAGATCCCCTGGCATGACCTCAGAACCAGACATAAAGAGCTACCCAGGGATAGGAAGTACATTGTGATGTGCAGAGGAGGACAGAGGGCGAGCATTGCGGCATCCATCCTGAAGATGAATGGATTTAATAACGTCTTTAATATGGCTGGCGGATTCACCGCGTACCAGAAGCTGGGTATCTGCGCCCTTAACGACTGATCTATATGATCGATTGGCTCACTATGGATTCATGGTCGCCGTATGTGGTGGGAGCAGGGATAGGGATCCTCTCCTGGATCGCCTTCCTTCTCTCCGATCGCCCCCTGGGTGCCTCGACGGCGTTTGCCAAGTCTGCCGGTATGATCGAGTCGGCGATTAACAAGGAAAATGTGGACCATATGCCCTACTACCAGAAGATAAAGCCCAAAATTGATTGGCAGTGGATGATCGTTTTCGGCATGATAATTGGGTCGCTTCTGTCATCATTCCTCTCTGGCCATCTTGCGGTTCTGATTGTGCCCCCAGTATTCGCTGAGGCCTTCGGAGCTGATGCGCTCTTCCGGTTCGCCATAGCTCTGATCGGGGGGATCCTGATCGGCCTGGGGGCCCGCTGGGCTGATGGCTGCACCTCCGGTCATGGCATATCCGGCACTCTTCAGCTATCGCTGGTTAGCTGGATTGCGGTGGTATGCTTTTTTGTCTCAGGAATTGCAGTCGCCGCACTGATCTTTGGATTGGGGATCAAATGAGGGGTGATAAAGATGCCCTTTGAGACGATCAGGTCAAATGGAAGGGCACAGATCGCCCTTGGTTTCTTATTCGGAGTTATCTTCGGATTCCTCCTCCAGAAGGGAGGGCTGACCGACTATGGGGTGATAGTTGGCCAGCTTCAGCTCAACGACTTCACCGTAGTCAGGGTTATGCTCACCGCCATTCTGGTGGGGATGATAGGGATCCATATCATGAGAGCTGCGGGGCTCGTCCGTCTGCACATCAAACCAGGATCGATCGGATCTACCGTTCTCGGCGGGCTGATATTCGGGGCGGGGTTTGCTATTCTGGGCTACTGTCCAGGAACCGCTGCTGCTGCATTCGGGTCCGGAGCGATTGATGCCCTGGTGGGGATGGTTGGCATCATTATTGGAGCGGGGATGTTCGCCCGCCTCTATCCTGTCCTGAACCGGTCGGTGCTGAAATGGGGCCCCCTTCCAGAGGGCACAATACCAGAGCTTATAGGCATCAGGCCGACAATCGTCATTGCTGCCGTGGCAGTCTTGATCGTCGCCGTGCTGGGCGGGCTCAGCTTTTAATAAGAATATAACTAAAGCCCGATCTGACTGAAGGACTCAAAGCATGCACGTCTTGCACTCTCTCTGGGATACCGAGGCATTTTATATCTGGGCTGAATCCTCAGCTTTGCCTCTGGTCAATCAGGGCTCTTCAGCCAGCAGCGAAGGGATTCCAGCTCATCCATTCTCCTTGCCGGGAAAGGAGCTGAAAACGCAAATTTCCAGGGCATTTCATCTGAATGGCGCCAAGACTCGAGCACTGATTCTCAGGATTCCTTCCGACAAAAATGGACCTCTTCCCTCACCCTGGCTATTAAGAGAGGATTATGTCTCACAAAAGCCTGCTGGGCTGATCGAATGCGCTGTCGATGTTCTAGCCCTTGCGCCTGACCTGGCAGCCGAATTTCTTCTGGACCTTCCCGTACATCCGGTCAAGGGAGTTGTTTATGCTGATTCAATGCGGTTTTGGTCCAGGCTCGCCCTCTATTCCCTGGAGCTGGTGGCAAAAGAGCAGTTTGTGCCTGCGGTCAGAGAAAGATACTCTCTGTGGAAGGCGGTGATGGATGAGACCGATCTGGAACGGCTTGATCGCTTCTCAAAAGCCATGCCACCAAGCTGCCAGGCTCTCAGATCATTCCCAACAGATAAATCCTCTCCAAAAGATCTGGCGAGAAGCTTCGTGGATGGAATGGCTGACTCTCTGGTGCGCGGCAGCCTGCAGCAGCTTACTATCCTCCCACCCAGGAGAGGGCGCAGACCGCGGGTGACTCCTCTACCCCAGCAGTTCTTGCTGTCTCTTACCTCAAAGGACCCAACGCTTGAAGCCTCGACTGAGGAGATCGCCGCCTTCGCCAAGAAGATGAACTCCTGGACCAGTGAACTCGAGCAGAAAGCGGTGTCTGTACCATTTCGCACCTGCTTCCGGCTGCAAGCCCCGGCGGAAGAGGAGACCTGGAGATTGAGCTTCTTCCTCCAGGCAAAAGACGACCGCAGCCTGATGGTCCCTGCAGGAGAGGTATGGAGGACAAAGTCGGATGCTCTCACCCTCTTGAAAAAGAGCATAAAGAATCCGCAAGAGCAGCTTCTTGCTGACCTGGGCAGAGCAGCGCGACTCTTTCCCCAGCTGGAAAAAAGCCTGGAGACTGCCAGGCCTGCAGAATTGGATATGGAAACCAAAGAAGCTTATTCATTCCTGCGCCAGTCGGCTCCTCTTTTAGAGCAGAATGGCTTCGGAGTGATGCTGCCCATCTGGTGGCAGCGACCCGGCACACGCCTGGGCGTAAAGCTGCAGTTGAAGGACGCTCCCAGGAAAGAGGGCAATGCTGGTTCTGCTTTCTTCGGCCTGAACTCGGTTGTGAAATACGACTGGAAGCTATCTCTGGGCGACTATGTTATCTCTCGAGAGGAGTTCGCACAGCTCTCTCACCTCAAGATCCCTCTTATTCAAATAAGGGGAGAGTGGATGGAGCTGAGGCCTCAGGATATCGAGGCGGCCATTGATTTCTTCCATAAGAACAGGAACCACGAGATGACCCTGGCTGAGGCTCTGCATCTGGGCTTGAATCCAGCCGGTAGTCTTTTGCCTGAAGCTAAAACCACCCTTCCCGTGCACGGCATTGAGGCCCAGGGCAAGATCAAAGAGATGCTTTCCGCCCTTTCTGACCCCAGCGGCCATATGGAGCAACTCACCTCCCCCCGAGATTTCCAGGGCACGCTGCGGCCCTATCAGCTGCGAGGAGTATCCTGGCTCATGTACCTGAACCGGCTCGGCCTGGGAGCCTGTCTGGCGGATGATATGGGTCTGGGAAAAACGATAGAGTTGATTGCATTCCTTCTGCATGAGAGAGAGCCCCTGAACGGCCCCGGCCCTACACTCCTCATATGTCCCATGTCTGTTGCCGGTAACTGGGAGCGAGAGATCGAGCGCTTTGCTCCCGGGCTGAAAGTGCTCATGCATCACGGCCTGGGCCGCCTCTCCGGCCAGGACTTCGAGAAGGCGGCGGAAAAGGCAGATGTGGTTATCACCACCTACTCTCTTGCCCAGAGGGATGAAGAAGAGCTTAATGCCGTATCCTGGGGTCACATAGTCCTGGACGAGGCGCAGAGCATCAAGAACCAGTCTGCCCGGCAGACCCAGTCCATAAAGCGCCTGAAAGCCACCCAAAAGATCGCTCTGACAGGAACGCCCGTGGAGAACAGGCTCTCTGAGCTATGGTCGATTATGGATTTCCTCAATCCCGGCTATCTGGGCTCATTCGAATCCTTCCGCAGGGATTTCGTGCTGCCCATAGAAAGATACAACAATAAGGCTCATTCCGAGGCCCTGCGATCTCTCATCCAGCCCTTTGTCCTGCGCCGGCTAAAGACCGACTCCACAGTGATAAAGGACCTCCCAGAAAAGACGGAGATGAAGGTGGGCTATAATTTGACGCCGGAGCAGGCGAGCCTTTATGCTGCGGTGGTGGAGGATATGCTATCCCGGATCGAGTCTTCTGAAGGAATGAAGCGCAGAGGTCAGATTCTGGCTGCACTGACCAAGCTCAAACAGATCTGCAACCATCCGGCGCTCTTCCTGCAGGACGGAAGCCCGCTGGAGGGCCGCTCCGGAAAGCTATCCCGCCTGGAGGAGATGCTCGACGAGGCCATCTCCGAGGGTGACAGGGCCTTGATATTCACTCAGTTCGCCGGCATGGGGGCGATGCTCAGACATCAGCTGCAGGAAAAGCTTGGGGTTGAAGTCCTCTTCCTGCACGGCAAGACCAGCCGGAAGCAGAGAGAGGAGATGATCCAGAGGTTCCAGCAAGGGGGTTCGCCAATATTCATTCTGTCATTAAAGGCAGGAGGCTTCGGCCTCAATCTGACTGCTGCCAACCATGTATTCCACTTCGATCGCTGGTGGAATCCTGCGGTGGAGAATCAGGCTACTGACCGCGCCTTCCGCATCGGCCAGAA
>DAIO01000144.1:0-5914 GCA_002498745.1 Methanosaeta sp. UBA533
TCGGTCGACCTTCCCGATCTCATGGTCAGGGCAGAGCAGATCGATGAGGACTTCGAACTCAAACTGGGCGCTTACCGGGATCTCAGGGAAAAGAGCCTGGTGGTCAAGACGGGATTCAAGTTCGGCACCCACTTTCGGGTCTACAAGCAGGTACACGGGACTCTAAAAGTCCCTCACTCTGAGTATCTGGTGCATGCCATCCCTCTGGATCATGTCTTCATGCCTCCGGTTCTCTCCCGCGCCGTCCGCCTGGCCCACTCGGTGAGAAAGCTGATGGTGTTCGCCTATCCAGATGACGGGATCGGATATCTGGAGATCAAAAGGCTGAAGCCTTGACTAATGGTGAATGCTCCCCGCCCTAAAGGACGGGGCTTCTATCGCTTTTGCGAAGAGATTGCATCCCCAATCTCAGAATGCTTATCGCTGCATTGAGATCTCTATCCATAGATAAGCCACATTCGGGGCAGCTATGGACTCTCTCAGAGAGATCTTTTTTGACTATGAGTCCACACCTAGAACACATCTGAGATGTTTGCCTTGGATCTACCAGCACAACCTTAGAGCCAGCATATGCTGCTTTGCTCTCCGTTGATTTCACCAGCATGTTCCAAGCCACATCCGAGATGGATTTCGCTAGGCAGTGGTTCTTAAGCATGTTCTTTATATCAAGGTCTTCAAAGACGATTACACCATAACGATCTACCAATTGGCGGCTAACTTTATTGGCAAAATCGTTTCTTCTATCGGCAATCCTCTCATGGACCAACTCTACAACCTTGAGTGCTTTCTTTCGCTCTGGTGTGCCTTTTGGAGCTTTGGATAGCTTTCTTTGGACTCTAGCTAACTCGTGTTCTTCTTCTCGGAAGAATCGAGGGTTTGCGATTTTCTCTCCATCTGAGAGAGTCGCAAAAGATTCAATACCTACATCAATTCCTACAACTGAACCATCTTTCCAGGGAGGCAAAGGTACTTCACCCATGTCAACTGAGAAGCATGCAAACCATTTTCCGGTAGGCATTCTTCTAATGGTACAGGTCTTGATTTTACCTTCAATAGGTCTATGGAGTTTGACCTTGATGTCACCGATTTTTGAGAGGTGAAGTTTTCCAGAATCCAAACCGAAACCAGATTGGGGATACGTTATGCTGTCATAGCGGCACTTGCCCTTGAATCGTGGATATCCGGGGTTTTCACCAGCTTGAACTCTTCGAAAAAAAGCTTTGAAGGCAAGTTCTACCCTCAAAACTACGTTCTGGAGAGTGAGAGAATGAACTTCTCTATACTCAGGATGATCAACTTTGAGTTGTGGCAGTCGATTTTGAGTCTCAAAGCGGTTGACCTGTCGTTGCTCTTTCTCCCAAGCGTCCTTTCGATATGCTAAGGTATCGTTGTAGACTTGCCTGCAAAGCTCAAGTTGTCTTTCAAGGATGTGTACTTGAGATTTTGTCGGAGACAGCCTATAACGATACGATTTAAGCATTAGTAGGCAATTGCATTATTAGGTTAAATAGTTATTGTTAGATCGAAACTGAAGCAAAGGACTCCGCTTTCATCCTGTTGCGACTTCGTCGCAACTCCCCCGGACTCGCAGTCCGGGAGACCACCCTGAAGGATGGGAACTTCCCGCTTCGTCCTTCGCGATCCTACGAGTTAAAATACTAGCTGCAACCAGCAGATATCATGCCTAAGATCGAGGTAGAGCTGGATTCTGATCTGAACGACCGGCTATCGAATTTTGTTATAAAGAGCAGAGGAGCCCTTTATGTGCAGCGCTCCGAGGTGGTAGTAGAGGCCATAAAGGACTATTTGGATCGCAATGAGAGAAAGGTCCGGAGGTCCCACGGCTGATCTCATCTGGGAAAAAAGAGGCTCCTAGCTATTTTGTAGGGTGAACTTCAATCGCAAATTCGTTGCATCTTTGCGCCTCTGTGGTGAGCTGCTATGTTCTGACCCAACCACAGAGGCACAGAGGAACAGAGGCCATATTTTCTGCCTTAACTCACCCACATAATTCAGCGAAGAGCCACCTATAGTCTATCCATTCCCAGCTCATCGCCCACATTCAGGCCATGCCCGGAGGAGGCCATCATCCTAAGGACTAAGTCCCCCTTCCTTATACCAGCGTCTGGGATCTCCTCTTCGGCAATTTTGCTCTCCAGGATCTCCAGGGCCCGGCAGTGCTCCTTGGCCTGAGCGAGGAGGGCGGCAAAGTCCTCGCTCTCTCTTTTGGCGATCACTGCGGTGATGATATCCTGGCCGAGGGTTTCCGGATGGCATATTCTAGGCCATCCCGAGCCGCTCTTTTATGGCGCGGATATCGGCCTGCATTTGTCTGAAACTGGATGCATAACCTGGCTGTATATCCTCCCTCACGCCCTTTATCTCTTCCAGGATCTGAGGAGTGACTGAGGTATTATCTTGGATTTTCAGTAGAAGAGGGATCGCCTTATCCAATTGAACGAACGTGCAGAACATCGCAACCTCACTGGCCCGCCCCACATCACCGTCATAATCCTCAAAAGTTACTTTGGACACCTCGGCCATCTCCGGCTTAGTCTTCTCAACCAACTGCAGGAATGCTTTAATTCTTGCTTCATCTCCTTCCAAAAGGACTATGACCTGTTGTTGGCCCTCCATCTCTTCCCAATTATAGGTAGATAATCCTGGCAGTGCCAGGTTCATGGCGTGTTTCAATAAAAACACACGATATCCGACGTCATGCACCTTTGGGCCCGTGATCGTAATCTTGAGCTTCATTTCAACGTATTATCCGCTCTTTGGCAAGAAAAAGATTTGGGTCCTAGAGAGCGCTCCAGCGCGACGCTTGCAGCACCGGCTGCCGCAAACGGCGCAGGTGTTCTGGTCTACGTAGGTATTCACGCTCATTCGCGATCACTTCTAATGGGTTTGCACAGCTTCATGGCATGAGTTGCGGTACCTGAGAGTGTCTGTCCGTTGGCACTTGCTAGCGCAATGGAAAATGTCTCGCCCAACAGACTATATCGCAGGCCGTCTATGCCATAGGTGAGTGGGTTCAGGGGTCTACAGGTCTTCCGGTCTAATTTTTTCCGCTCCGCCCTTCTCTTTTTCCAATTTCACCAGGCTGCCGTAGGCCAGCCCAGCTTCGGTGAGGGTTATTTGCCCATCATGCACCTCCAGCAGTCCTGCAAGCTCCAGCCGGTGTAGCTGGTAGTCGAGCATTCGATCGCCCACCGCCTTCGCGATCGCATCCACTGTCAGATGGCCCTCATTCATGAGGATAAGCATCCTGCGGCGGGTGGGATTCTCCAGAGCGTGATGCACCATGGCCATCTCCTCCGGCGACTCGGGCTTGGCTTTGCGTCCCATAAGCATGAGAAACTGCATAGCAGGCTATGGGTATCTCTCTTTCGCCAGAGTCCTCCATCAGGTTTAAGTTGCAGTCTGCATTAGAATGATGTATGCGCAGGCCGGATCTTTTGATCGGTTTGATCTTGGTGTTTGTCTTCTTCAATTCCATCATATTCAGCGCTGCAACATCCATCCAGTCCGCCGAAGATGACTCCATTCCAAATCAGCTGATACTGAGCGTGTATGTCGACGAAGGCGGAAGGTGCTTGATCACTGGATATGTTGAGGATCCTGAATCCTTGCCCTTTTTGAACTCCTCAGAGTATTCTATTGATGATGAGAGCAGGCAGCTGTATGCTATCACCAATGCCCTCACCTCCAAATCCGCTGATAACTGGAGTGTGAGATTTGAGTCTCCAGGCATCTATGAAGAGTACAGGATTATCTTTTATCTGCCAGAGAGTGCAAAGCTCAGCGGAGTCGACTCTTCTTATGGTCTTGATTATCTGGTCTATGCCGCCAACCGATCAGTTGTCGCTGAGGTTTATGGAAATGATATCACGAATCCTGCGGTCGAGATAGGATATGCTCTTCAGCTTGCCGAGGCAACAGATGCATTGGCAGATACAGTCACCTCTGCAGGAGCAAATGCAGGAAGATCGAATCCAAGACTAGATATGATGCAATATATAGCGATAGCTCTTACCATTTTGCTGCTAGTTGCTCTGGGGTTTCTTATCTGCTCTACCAGGCGCAGGTCAAAACCATTGGGGCCTGAAAAATGCCCTGCCGCTCATGAGAACCTGATATACCCCCTATCATCCGGCCATAGAAACGCTGACCATGAGGACCAAGTCAAATCTGTTCAGAAGAAAGATGACAGCGAGGAAGTCAGAGCAGGTATAGAGGGGACCGGCGATATATCAGCGGTGATGGCCACCCTGACGGATAAAGAGCAATCCGTCTTCAAGCTTCTGCTGCAGCGCGGAGGGAGGATGGTCCAGAGGGATATCAGCTATGAGACGGATATCTCTAAATCATCTCTATCAGGCATTTTAACCTCAATGGAGAAGCGCAAATTGATAACTAAAAGAGAAAAAGGCAGGACGAACGTAATAGAATTGTCAGAGAGATTTACGAACAATAAAGAACAATTTTAAGCATTTTTGGCAAATAAAATCTCGATCCCGGTTCGGCCTGGATTTTTTCTATCGTTCAGTGCAATGAATGGTTTGAGGATGGCAATAGGGTCATCCAATCTGGAGGTAAGTAAAATATGAAGCACATAGCAGTATTGTCGGTTTTAGTGGTGGCATGCCTGCTGGCATCTCCTGCCCTGGCAGCACAAAACGGAAAAGCATCGCAAAATGGACTGGCAGGCCAGGATGGGCCCGGAGCTCAGTATGGCAATTGCGACGAGGACTGCAGGAATTCCAACTGCCCATACGGAAGCCAGGATGGTCTTGGCAATCAGAATCAGTATGGTCAGGAAGATGATAACGGTCCGGCTGCTCAGAATGGCAAAGGAGCTCAAAGTGGCCCGGCCGCTCAAAATGTAAATCGGGGCAAAGACTGCAACAACCCCAACTGCCCATATGGTAACCAGGATGGACTGGGCAACCAATATGGAAACCAGGATAACGAAAGGTCGAATGGCAACTGCGACGGCGATCGCGATCGTAACCGCGACGGCAGCTGCCAAAACTAATTTGGCCGCATGAATATCTGAATGCAATGGGATGTCAAAGGGGCGAAGATCCCTTACATCCTACAATAACATATATTACCTGGCAGGACGTGCGGTGATTGAGATGAGATGCATAATGCGCCAGGCTTTGGCTTTTTTCGCTCTGGCATTATTGTTGCTGGTGATATGCGGTCCATACTCAGCAGCTCAGAATTTGGATGCAGGAGCGCGGCAAATGGGCGAGACTGCCGGCCCTCAAATCGGCGGCAATTCTCCATCCCAAACCGCCAGAGCCTCTGATTCTCAGGCAGATAACCCTTCCGCATCCCAGATGGGCGAGAGATCAAGGTCTCAGATGGGTGAAACGAGCAGCTTCTCTTTGAATTCTTCCGGCGGCAAAGGTGCACAAAACACATCCAACGGCGTTGGCAGAGGAAATGTCGATGTCCAGAATTGGCGGGGAACGGCGAGCAAAGATGCCGAATCATATCCTGTCAGGCTGAATGTCGAGACCATATCGACTTTAGATCCGGATGTTGCCAGGAGTCTTCTCTCATCAAACCTCAGCCTTGAGGATATAAGATCCCGGCTGGGATCTGGCAATAGGGATTCGATTTTAAGGGGCAGCATAAGGTTCAGCAACGATAGCTATAGTCTGGTAAATGTCACCATAGAATCATCAGACAACAAATCCACTCTGAGTGCGAGCCTGGCAGGTCCGGGTGCCACATCCGGTTCGATAGATCAAGCCGAGATCGCAGGGCATATAACTGCTGCCATTTCGGCAGATGATTTAGAGATTGCTCGTGGCTATGCGGTCATCGACGACGATTCTGGGCACAGCGGAACTTATAAAATTGAGTTGGAGAGGCAGGGCGGCCGGGGCTACATGTGGGG
>DAIO01000144.1:5989-16020 GCA_002498745.1 Methanosaeta sp. UBA533
ATGGATGACGACTTCAAAGAGGCCGCGGAGTTTCACGGCCACATCTGCCCAGGGATTGCCATCGGCTATCGCATTGCAAAATATGTAAAAGAGCACTACCCCCGCTCCCAGGACGAGGAGCTGGTCTGCATTGCTGAGAACAAATCCTGCAGCATAGATGCCATACAATTCATGCTGGGCTGTACCGCCGGCAAGGGAAACCTCCTCTTCAAAGACTATGGCAAGCAGGCCTTCACCTTCTACTCTCGGGATAAGAATAAGGCACTCAGAATCTACTTCCGGGGCGGGATCCTCAAGGGTATGGATGAGCTGCGCCAGAAGATGGCTCGGGGAGAGCTGGGCCCGGAGGATCGGGAGAGGATGACAGCCTTCCGCTCCCAGGCGACAGAGAAAGTTCTTTCCGCCAGGGACGAGGATATCCTCACTGTGGTGGAGGTTGACATTCCCGCTCCCGAAAAGGCCCGCATCCATCCCTCCCTGAAATGCGAGGAGTGCGGCGAGGAGTTCATGGAGATCCTGGGAAGGACAGCCGGGGGAAAGGTGCTCTGCAAGGGCTGCTTTGAGAGGCTGGTGTGCTGAAAGGTAGGACGAAGAAGGCCCAAAATATATGAAACAGCTAAAAAGCTATCAATTAGTACATCCATAAGTGATCCGAAGTAGATTGTGGATGATGCCATGCCCAGAGCAAAGGATTTGAGAGAGGCTTATAACAACTTCTACGTCGAGCCGCTTAAAGAGTATCAAGAGATCGCAGATTTCTATGTCCCGCGGCCGGGCTCTGTCTCGCCCATGCAGGATTTGCTGGATCGAATCCAGCTTGCCAGCCGCAGGGAAAAGTACCTGTTCCTGGGCTTCCGGGGCTCTGGAAAGAGCACAGAGCTGTACCGCCTGGAGGCGGCGCTGGATAGAGATCGCTTTTTGGTGGTGAACTACTCCATCCGGGATGATCTCAATTTGAGCGACTTCGATTTCCATGACTTTTTCGTCTCCATGGCCCTTAAGGTCTATGACATCGCCAGGGTGGAAGGAATAGCTCTTCATCCAGACATTGAAAAGGATTTTCTGGATTTCACCAGGCGAATAACCAGCATAACCGAGGAGGAGGTTACCAGCCAGAGCTCAGCTGGCCTCTCCTGGAGCCAGATCCTCACTCTAAAGCTCAGCCGGGAGGCCAAGACCCGTGAATGCTTGAGAAAGGAGCTGGACCAGAAGATCAGCGACCTCATCCAGAGGCTGAACTGGCTGATAGTGGATATAGAAGAAAGGTCTGGAAAGGAGCTTGTAATCATCGTCGATGACCTGGATAAGCTGGCCCGAGGGCAGCAGTCTGAGGATTTCTTCTACAAAAACTATCAGCTGCTGATTGAGCCCAGCTGCTTTGTGGTCTATATCTTTCCCATACCTTTAGCCTTTCATCCCCAGTACGAGAACGTCAGACATGCCTTCGATGGCGATGTGATCCTCCTGCAAATGCCCGTAAAAAGGAGAAATGGAGAGCCACATGTTGAGGGGAGGGGATTCTATCGGGATGTGATCTCCCGGAGGATAGATCTTGCCCTCCTGGAGGATGGCGTGCTGGATCTGGCAGTCGATTCCACAGGCAAGCTCTCCGAGCTGGTGGAAGTAATGAAGGAGGCATCGCTCAACGCCTATCGCAAGGGACAAAAGCGCATATCAAAGGAGAACGTAGCCTCTGCCCTCGATAAGCTGAGAATGACATTTGACCGGACTCTCACCCAGGCCCATAAGAATAAGCTGCTGGAGATCGATAGCTGCAAGGAGGGCCGTGAAGAGGGGCCAGACTCGGTTCTGACCCGTGAGCTTCTCTTCAGCCTGACCGCAGTCGAGTATCAGGACGAAGAGGGGAGATGGTGCGAGATCGATCCCATGCTCCTCCCTCTGGTGGAGAAATGGAGACAGTCGCTCTAGAGGATCTGGATGAGGTTGATCTCCTGCTCACAGAGCTTGAGATCTCTCGGGGGAAGGGAAATCTCATCCTCTGTACCGTGGCTTCTCCAGCCTATCGGGATCATGTGATAGAAGCTATAGCAAGGCGTTTTCCAGTGCGGGTCATGGCAGTAGAGAGTGGTGATGCTCTCATCTCTGACTTGCGGAGCATCAAGCCGGATGAAAAGGAGGTTCTGGTCTGGACGCTACCTGAAACTCTCAGCAAAGATATTTTGGATGCTTTGAACAATTTCCGCGAGCTTTTTTATGATAATGGCGTTCCGAGCCTGGTTTTCATGGCTCCATCTGCTCTGGATGAAGTGATCTGGAAGGCTCCAGACTTCTGGAGGTATAGAGGCGGATATCATATACTGAATGGCTTGGAGCGCGGTCTGGATTATCAAGCAGTAGAGGCGCTATCCAATCCACTTGACTTCAGCAATGAAAGCAAAGAGGAGCTTCTGAGGCGCATAAGGATTAATGAGTACCTGCGGGATAAGATAAGCGATCAGAGAGAGCTTGCCCGCATTTTTGGTGAACTTGGGACGGTTTATTTTCTTTTAGGTGAGCCCCTCAAAGCAATCGAGCACTATGAGCAGGCCCTGAAGATCAGCAAGGAGATCGGAGACAGAAGGGGCGAAGGAAATTACCTGGGCAACCTGGGCAATGCCTACGCCGACCTAGGCGAGCCACGAAAAGCAATCGAGCACTATGAGCAAGCCCTGAAGATCAGCAGGGAGATCGGAGACCGGAGGGGCGAAGGTGCTGACCTGGGCAACCTGGGCAATGCCTACGCCGACCTGGGCGAGCCACGAAAAGCAATCGAATACCACGAGCAGGCCCTGAAGATCAGCAGGGGGATCGGAGACAGAAGGGGCGAAGGTAATAGCCTGGGCAACCTGGGCTTGGTCTACGCCGAGCTGGACCAGATACCCCAAGCCATCGAATGCGCCAAATCAGCCCTAACGATTCTGGAGTCAATAGAATCGCCCCACGCCGAGAAAGTAAAGCGAAAGCTGCATGAATGGGAAGAGGCCTCGAATCAAATCCAATGAAACCGGAAAACATGGAGCTTATACGAGCCCTGCTGGAGAATAGGGACTCGATTCAAGAGGATATCTTCGAAGACAGCGAGGAGATGCTGGGAACAGTGCCCTTCATCCTGCGAGTCATGGCCCGGCGGCCGGAGTTCATGATCTTCTCCTGCCTGAAGGACTTCTACGTCCTGCGGCCCAACAGCCTGGAGCCCAAGACCGCGGAGCTACTGGCCGTTGCCGCCGCTGCAGCCTCAGGGGCAGACAAGTGCCTGAAGGTGCACATGAACGCCGCCCTTCGGGCGGGGGCAAGCCTAGACGAGATACTGGATACGCTGTTTATCGCCGCCCTCATCGGCCAGACAAAGGTCCTGGCCTCGTCCCTGCGCACCTTCCAGGAGTTCGAGGGAAGCCTGGATGAGAAGTAGCTATTTTTGCCGAAAGACAGGTATGCTCCTGGTCCCCTATGGCTCTGCTTCACCCAGAGCGATGGCCACATATGAGAAGATCTTGGCTCTATACAGAAAGGATTTTCCCAGCATGCCAGTTCTTTTAGCCTTCACCTCTCGTCTTATAATAAAGAGGCTCCAGGAGCGAGAAGGAATCGCCATCCCGAATATCGAGGAGGGCCTGGGCAAGCTCACCGGCCAGGGCTGCAAACAGGTGGTGGTCCAATCCCTGCAGATCGTTCCTGGGGGAGAGTTCCACCGGCTGCTATCCATATCTAGAGAGTATGAAAGAGGGGAGGCTGATCCGGAAAAGAGGCTGAAGATCACGATCGGCCTTCCTCTACTCTCCGGCCTCGAGGACTGCCGGAGGGTCTCAAAAAATCTGCCAGATCTGTGGAATGACATCGAATCGAAAAAAGAAGCGGTGCTGCTTGCAGGCCATGGTACCGGCCACCCGGCGGACGCCATCTACTCCCAGATGGCTCAAGTCTTGAAGAAGGACTATGGCCAGGTATTGCTGGGCACTATAGAGGGCTTTCCGGGCCTCTTGGAGATGATAGATGAGCTGAAGGCTACCGGCGTGCAAAAGGTCAGGCTGCACCCCTTTTTGCTTGTAGCCGGAGGGCATGCCGAAAATGATATCTCGGGCCCTGCTCCAGATTCATGGAAGAGCACTCTGGAGAGGGCGGGAATTGAGGTTGATTTTCATCTATCCGCCCTTGGCGAGATTGAAGGCATCGTCCAGATACTGAAAGAGCATAGCCTGAAAGCTCTGGAAGAGATGGAGATGCAAGCGGACAGAAGAGAGTGAACGCTCGGAATATCCGAGGAGCAGGGTATAATAACCAGAATCGTCTCATATTTGCATACGATGGCTCAAAAGAAGACCTACTGGGAGATGCAAAAGTCCTTCTGGAAAACACCGCCGGGGGTTGTCATATGGTTTACAGCGCTGCTGGCAATCATGGCTGGAGGGATACTGGCGCTGAACTTCTTGGGATCACCCTATCCAGTGATCGAGTTCTTCGATGCCGAACCGGAATTCCTGGCACCGGGCCAGTCCTCTGTTCTCAGCTGGAGCGTTGTCGGCGCAAGCCTGGTCGAGATCGACCAGGATATCGGCCCGGTGGCCCTGGAGGGATCCAGATCTGTATCTCCATCTGAGGATACCATATACAGACTTGTTGCCGTTAACGGCAGTAGAAACCGATCTGCAGAGCTGAAGGTGAGCATATCATGAGAGCTTATGGCAAAAGGAGATATTTGGAATTGAATATATCTTACCTCCTCCAGTTATTCGTTATGATACTGACAATTTTTTCGGTGCTATCCCTCCTACCCGGATCTTCGGCCTCCCCAGATGAGGTCTACGGGGTAGTCACAAATGTGATCGATGGCGATACATTCGACCTCAGGATAGAGAAAGCCGACTCCAGAATTTCAGACAGTGTGGAACGGATCACTCTGGCCGACGTCCGTTCACCGGATATGAAGGCAATCCAGGGCCCAGCGTCCAGGGATTTCACATACGCCGTGCTCATGGACAAGAGGGTCTACCTGGATGTTGACGACTTCAACCGGGGACGGGATGATGAGGGCAGGCTGATAGCAGTAGCCTATCTAGCCGGAGCCTATGGCCAGCCCATCCCTTATCCCAACTTCAACCTCTTGCTGGTGGATGCCGGTCATGCGATCCTGGCGAATCAGACGGACAATGAGTTCGATCCGAAAAACTGGAGAGAGGAGTATAATTCAGAGAGCGGCAGCTCTGATACTCTGCAAAGGGTGGAGGAGAATCTGCGAGAGAGGCTGGAAGAGAGCTTGCAGGGATCCGGTCAAGAGCAGAAAGGGACGCAGAATGATGGATGGCAGAACGACAGCCAGAACGGTCTACTATCCCGGATCGAGGACGCTGCAGGAGAGAAGCTAAATCGAGCAACTCAAGCCGCCTGGAACTGGCTGAAGGCAGAGATAACCAATACCAGCCAGGAGATGGTAAACAGCAGCCTGGATCGAGCATTGAACCGCAGCTGATCCAGACCATCTTAATTTTATCTCTCTTGGATTCTTCTCTATCCCGTTCCGCCCACTGTGGCCCTGTCGACGAGCAGATGGGGCGATCCGTCGCTCACAGGCACCAGCTGGCCGGACTTTCCGCATCGACCGCTGTTGTACCTCAGGTCATCGCCCACCGCCAACACACGCAAGAGCGTCTCCAGGATCTTTCCGGATAGGGATACATCCCGCAACAGTTGCGTCTTCTCCCCGTTCTCCACGATATAGCCCTTCTTGGCATTGAACTGGAAGACGCCCTCGCCGGTGCTGACCTGCCCCCCCCGGCTCCCTGCCAGATAGACCCCGTTTTTGAGCTCCTCAAAGATCTCCTCCAGCTTCCAGTCGCCATTGGCGATGTAGGTATTGCTCATCCGCACCACCGGCCGGCTCATCCCCTCTGCCCGGGCATTACGCGGCACACCACCCAACCTGGCG
This sequence comes from Methanosaeta sp. UBA533, assembly GCA_002498745.1. Classification (GTDB taxonomy): domain Archaea; phylum Halobacteriota; class Methanosarcinia; order Methanotrichales; family Methanotrichaceae; genus Methanothrix. The sequence continues at coordinate 11,910 of DAIO01000144.1, forward strand.
GCGGTCTCGCGGGTGTTGAGGTATGACCGAAGCACACCATTCTCCACCAGAACCGTCTCCTGGGCTCGGCTTCCCTCATCATCGAAGGGATAGTAGCCGTTGAGCATCAGGCAGGGGTCGTCCTTGACAGTCACCAGCTCCGATCCGATCCTCTGGCCCAGCTTTCCTTCCAGGCACGAGTCCCCCTCCAGGATGATGTCCCCCTCGGTGGCATGGCCCACTGCCTCATGGACGAACACCCCGGCCAACTCCTGATCCAAGACCACAGGGTGAGTTCCACCTCTCGCCGCCTTGGCATCCAGGAGGGCGACCGCCGTCTCCCCCACCTGCCTGGCCAGAGCTATTGGGTCTTCCCGGTCGAATAGCTCCAGGCCGCCCACACCGGCTCTGCCTTCGCCATCGGTCTGATAAAGGCCATTCCTATGAGCCACAGCGCTGATCACAAAGCCCATTCGGGTCATCCTTGATTCCAGATCCAAGCCCTCAGAACTGGTGTAGTGGGCCACCAGATCCATCTCTGAGTAGACCGCCTGAGTCGAGGATATGCCCTTCACCTTCGCCGCATCCTCGATCTCTCTCAAAAGGGCCACCTTCTCCACTAAAGATAAGTCTTTTGGATCTCTTTTAACCGGCACCACCACGCTTCTGCCGGGCGGAGCCTCTGCCAGACTGAGATCCTCCTTCCGGCCGATCTTCCGGGCAATGCGCTTGGCCAGATCGATCTCCTGGCCAAGACCCTCCACCCGATCGGTGGTTACAAAACCCCAGGCACCGCCAAAAAGAGCACGAACCGATGCCCCCCGGAAGGGCACCTGGGCGATTTCCTCAAGCTTTCCATTGTCCAGAACGATCCTGGTTCGACTCCCCTGCAGAATGCGGGTATCATAGAACTCCGCGGTCAAGCGATCAGATGCTCCGGATGGGGGTGGGGATCGTCTCTGGGATGTTGATGCCGATCTTCTTCTCGGTGGCGAACTTCTTCAGCTTCTCTATCAGCCGGGTCCTCTGGCCGCCCATGGCATACTCGAAGACCTCGCTGATATTGGATACGGGTATGATCTCAATAGAGTTTTTAATGGAATCATCTATCAGGACATCACCCATATTGGATTTGGGAATGAGGACCGTCTTGATCCCCGCCTGGGCTGCGGCCTCGATCTTCTGGGTGACTCCGCCCACAGGCATGACATCTCCCCGCACGGAGAGCGAGCCGGTCATGGCTACCGTCTGTTTCACGGGCACTCCTTCCAAAGCGGATATGACCGCAGTGGCGATGGAAATGGATGCGCTGTCGCCCTCTACACCCTCATATGTGCCTATGAACTGAATATGCACATCCTTCTTGGTGATATCCTCGCCCAGGAACTTCTTGATCAGCACAGAGACGTTTGTAACCGCTTCTTTGGCGATCTCCTGCAGCTTTCCGGTGGCGATGATCTTGCCCTCTTCCTTGGATTGAGCAGGGGTGATCTCGGCCATGATGGGCAGAACAATGCCCGAGTCGCCCATGACTGCCAGGCCGTTAACCCGGCCGATCTCATCTCCGGAGGAGTGGAACATGCTGTAGTCCTTGCGCCTCTCCATGTATCTGTCCGCCAGCTGCTGCTCGACCGAACGGGCCATCTTCTTGGCCTGCATGACGTGATTAACCTCAGTGAGGTGAGAGGATTCCGCCCGGGCTACATCTCCAGAGACCCTGATCAGGCCTCCAAGATCGCGGAGCATGAGGGTGAGATGTCCCTTTCTGCCCGACCGCCTCTTGGCCTCTCTCATGATCTCCGCCACCGCATCTTGAGTGAAGTGGGGGATCTTTCCGTCTCTCACGATCTCCTGAGCCACGAACCTGATTAGCTTGTTCCTGTTCTCCAGGGTGTCCTCCATGGTGTCCCGCATGTAGACCTCATAGCCATAGCCCTTGATGCGCGACCTCAGAGCAGGATGCATTCCCTGAACAGCATCCAGGTTTCCGGCAGCAATCATGATGAAGCTGCAGGGCACGGGCTCAGTTCTAACCAGGGCGCCGGAGCTTCTTTCGCTCTGGCCGGTGATTTGATAGACCCCTTCTTGCAGGGCGGTGAGAAGGCTCTGCTGCGATTCCGGCCGGAGGGTGTTCACTTCATCGATGAACAGCACTCCCTTGTGGGCTTTATGAATGGAGCCGCACTCCACCCGTTCGTGGGATGGCGTCTCCAGGCCGCCGGACTGAAAAGGATCGTGACGGACGTCTCCCAGCAATGCCCCGGCATGAGCACCGGTGGCATCAACATAAGGCGCCTTTTTCTTGCCGTTGTTATCCACCAGCAGCTTGGGGACCATAGCATCCTCTTTGGGCAGCATATAGCGCAAAGAGATAAATAGCAATGCTGCGGCGATGATTCCGAATAGGAGCTGGCCCATATAATAGGCGTAGACGATAAGGGCCATGACGATGATCATCAAGAACATATTTCGCGTCTGGACCTTCTTTCTTGCCTCCAGCTTCTGGGCATCGACGATCTGTTTGCCCCTGCCTGCGGGAACGACGCGAACCCTGGGGGTATTGTTATCCTCTGGATTGGCATAGACCAGAACATCCTGCAGATCCTCCACCGGAAGAAGCTCGCTCATGGCTTTGCCGAGCATTGACTTGCCAGTACCAGGCGACCCTATGAGCATGACATGCCTTCTCTGGCTTGCCGCCTTCTTGATCACCTCAACCGCCTCGTCCTGGCCGATAACCTGATCTATGAGGCTTTCAGGTACGGTTATGCTGCTCGTATCCTCGAATTTAATATCGCCGAGCAGTTCATTAGACTCGTCTTCTGAAGTCAATTTTTTGGTCCTCACAGCAACTATTGGTTGTTCTTGACTATATATTTGGTGCTTTGTCTCCATGCTCTTCTCTTTCCAAATTATTAAGTTTTTATTCCTGGAATTCACGGATCATCTTAGTGTATCCCTGCAGCATATCTTTTGACAGATGCGGCCTGATATACTCGCTGGCCTCCTGGAAATGCTTCTCTTTAACAAGGATCTTGTCAACTATCAGCTCTTCTCTTTTCATTCCCGGCCGGATATGCTCCCGCAAAGCAATCATTCCCGCCTCCCGGCAGAGCATCTCCAGATCGGCACCGCTGAAGTTCTCAGTGATATCCGCCAGCCATTGAGCAGAGACCTCATAGGCGGGCATCTTTGAGAGATAGATCTCCAGTATCTTCTGACGAGCTTCTTTATCCGGCATGGGAATATAAACTAAACGATCGAACCTGCCCGGCCGGAGCAACGAGCTATCCAAAAGGTCCGGCCGGTTGGTGGCCGCCACTATCACCACATCCTTCAGCTCCATGAGTCCGTCCATCTCCGTCAGGAACTGGCTGACCACTCTTTCGGTAACATGCGAGTCAGATCCGCTGCCCCGGGCGGGAACAATGGAATCGATCTCGTCGAAGAATACCAGGGCAGGAGCAGCCTGGCGGGCTTTGCGAAAGATCTCTCTGACCGCCCTCTCCGACTCGCCGACCCATTTGCTCAATAGCTCTGGTCCCTTGACGCTGATGAAGTTGACATTGCTCTCCGTGGCCAGGGCTCTGACCAGGAGGGTCTTGCCCGTACCGGGAAGACCGTAGAGCAGAATACCCCGCGGCGGCCGGACACCCACCGAGGCGAAGGCCTCTGGGTACATCAACGGCCATTCCACCGCCTCGACCAGGGACCGCTTGGCCTCATCCAGGCCGCCCACTTCATCCCAATGGACCTCTGCCACCTCGACGAAGACCTCTCTCATCGCTGATGGCTCGATCTTCTTCAGGGCGGACAGGAAATCCTCTCGGGTCACATTGAGATTGTCCAGCACATCCAATGGTATGTCCTCTTTCACGTCCAGGTCGGGCAGAGCCCTTTCCAGGGTGCGCATGGCCGCCTCTTTGCACAGGGCATAAAGGTCCGCTCCCACGAAGCCGTGGGTCGAGTCTGCGATCTCCATCAGGTCCAGCGATTCATCCAAAGGCATGCCCCGGGTGTGGACATAGAGCACCTCCAGCCTGCCGTTTCTGTTTGGTATGCCTATCTCAATCTCCCGGTCGAATCGGCCCCCCCTGCGAATGGCAGGATCGAGGGCATTGGGCCGGTTGGT
>DAIO01000167.1:0-257 GCA_002498745.1 Methanosaeta sp. UBA533
CCTTTAGGCCGTGGGAGGAGTTCACGTAGCATATCCTTCATAGTGATCCGCAAGGTGGTAGTCATGGACCGCAAAGGCATCTTTTTCCGATTATCCTGGCTGGCAGTTGCATTGCTGGCAGCGTCTTCCTCACTCATAGCCGCCTCGGCAATTGAGCTCGAGCCCGTCGAGGATAAGATCTTGATCCTCTTTCCTTACCATGCCCTCCTGGTGTTATCCGGCCTTCTCTTCCTAATAGCGGGAATGATCTGTGCGAG
>DAIO01000167.1:267-4694 GCA_002498745.1 Methanosaeta sp. UBA533
GCCGCATTGACCCTATCCGGGATTACTGTCGCCATCTATATGGTCTCAGCAAGCGCGGGATTGCAGCCCCCAGGAGGACCTCATGCCTATCTCGGCATCATTGTCTCCTTAATGGTGCTCTTCACTCCCGTTCTGGGTTTTGTCCAGCTGAAGAAAAGGGATAAAAGGCTGCGGGCGATTCACAGATGGTCCGGCCGGATGACCATAGCTCTCATGATCATCAATGCCTACCTTGGCTGGATGATGGTCCAATCATTCCAATAAAATAAAATTTACGATAGCGAAAGGTGATAGCTGAATGGCACAGATAGGTTACAGTGAGACAGTTATGGATCACTTCATGAACCCCAGGAACGTGGGGGTGATCGAGAATCCTGACGGCTACGGCAAAGTGGGAAATCCCGTCTGTGGCGATCTCATGGAGATCTTCATCAACGTCAAGGACGACCGAATCGATGACATCAAGTTCAGGACCTTTGGCTGCGGCTCGGCCATAGCCGTCTCCAGCATGGTCACGGAGATGGCAAAGGGGAAGACCCTGGATGAGGCGATCAAGATCACCCGCAATGATGTAGCCGGTGAGCTGGGTGGGCTGCCGCCCCAGAAGATGCACTGCTCAAACCTGGGGGCCGATGCCCTGCACGCTGCTATCAAAGACTACTGGGTGAAGATCGGGAAGATCAGCTCCGAGGAGGCTGCGGTGGAAGAAGTGGTCTGAAATTCAGCTTCTACTGATCATCGTCCCGATTCCTTCTGTGGTGAGCAGCTCCAGCAGGATGGCATGGTGCTTTCTGCCATCGATTATATGGGCTTTCTCCACTCCACCCCGCACCACCGATACACATGCCTCCACCTTGGGGATCATTCCCCCCTTGATTATGCCTTCGGCCACCAGCCGGCCGAAGTCCGAAGCCGGGAACTCGGAGATGACGCTCGCCGGATCATCCGGATTCATGCGCACTCCTTCCACATCGGTGATGGAGAAGAACTTCTTCGCCCTCATGGCTATAGCTACCGCTCCCGCAGCTGTGTCGGCATTGACATTGAAGTTATTTCCCTGATCATCGGTGGCAATGGGGGATATAACCGGGATGTAGCCCTTTCCTGCCATGATCATCAGGATCTCCGGGTCCACCTTCTCCACGTCTCCCACAAATCCCAGGTCCACCGGCTCCTTTCCCTCCACCATCTGCAGAGCTTTTTTCTTGGCCTTCAGGAACATGCCGTCCTGGCCGGATAGGCCTATGCCCTTGCCCCCATGCTTGCCGATGAGGTTGACAAGCTCTGCATTGATGTGGCCAAGCAAGACCATTCGGGCAATGCTCAAGGTCTCCCGATCGGTCACCCGCAGGCCGCCTACAAACTCTGCCTTCTTGCCGAACTTCTCCATGGCCTGGGATATCTCCGGGCCGCCCCCATGAACGATGATGGGATGGATGCCGATATAGCGCAGGAGCACCACATCCTGAATGAAGTCCTCCAGCACTGCCGTGTCGGACATGATAGAGCCGCCGATCTTGAAGACCATGATGGAATCGTAGAACTCCCGAATGTAAGGCAGAGCCTCAATGAGCACCTGTTCTCTCTTAACTGTCAATATTCATTCCTCTCGGATTTTGGGTTCCTCTACTCAATGGATATCAAGACATCGCCGGGAGCGACTGTAGTCCCTTCTTTAACATAGATCTCTCTTACCTTGCCATCCTTATTGGCCAGGATATTCTGCTCCATCTTCATCGCTTCCAGGACTGCTACTGGATCCCCTTTGGCCACCCGGTCGCCCTTCTTGACCTTATAGCGGATGACTACGCCCTGCATGGGAACGGTCACGCCATCCGTGGGAGCCTTGGGCTGGGCTTCCTGAATGGTCATGCCCGCTGGAGCCACTTTGACCAGATAGGCCTCGCCATCGATCTCGACATTAAGGGCCAGGGGCTTGGCCTTTAGGGAAGCTCCCAGATCCGATGCCATCTCTTTTTTGACCAGGGATTCCTCCGTGGCTGCTCCCTTGAGGAACTTCAGGGCCACCTGGGGGTAGAGGGCGTATGTGAGGTAATCCTCCTCCTTCTTGGCGAGGCCGAGGGCGTCAACCGCTTTCTTTGCCTCCTCATATTCGGGGGGCAATAGATCTGCAGGCCGTACGGTGACTGCGTCCTCATCGCACAGAACCTTGATCCTGACCTTGGGGTCGATCATGGCGGGCGACTTTCCATACAGGCCTTTGACGTAATCCTTGACCTCTTTGGGAACCATCTTGTAGCGGTCGCCTGTGACCACATTCAGGACCGCCTGGGTGGTCACTATCTGGCTGGTGGGAGTGACCAGGGGAGGATATCCCAGATCCTTGCGAACCTTTGGCACCTCTGCCAGCACCTCCTCGTACTTGTCCATGGCCTTCTGCTCCTGCAGCTGGCTGACCAGGTTGGAGAGCATGCCTCCTGGAATCTGATAGACCAGGACATTGGTGTCCACCCGGGCGGCGATGGCATTGAATACCGGGGCATAGATCTCCATGATCCGTTCGAAGTATCTTTTGATCTCAGTCAAGAGTTCCAGATCCAGGCCGGTGTCATAAGGGGTTCCCTTAAGAGCTGCCACCAGGCTCTCTGTAGCCGGTTGTGAGCTGCCGCCGGAGAGAGGAGACATGGCAGTATCCAGGATATCTATTCCTGCCTGGCAACCATGGAAGTAGCTCATCTGAGCCATGCCGCTGGTGCAGTGGGTGTGCAGGTTCACCGGGAGGTTGACCTCTTTTTTTATGGCCCGGATGAGGTCATAGGCATTCTTGGGGGTGATCAGACCGCCCATATCTTTGATGCAGATGGAGTCGCAGCCAAGCTCTGCCAGCTGGACGGCGAACTGGGCAAATTGCTCATTGCTGTGCACGGGGCTGATAGTGTAGCTTATTCCGGCCTGGACATGCTTGTCCATCTTCTTGGCAGCCTTGATCGATCGCTCCATATTTCTTATGTCATTGACCGCATCGAAAATCCTGAAAATATCGACCCCGTTCTTGGCTGCTCGCTCCACAAATCTGTCCACTAAATCGTCTGCATAATGCCTGTAACCCACCAGGTTCTGCCCGCGAAGCAGCATCTGCATAGGGGTGTTAGGCATGGCCTTCTTAAGAGCTCTCAACCTCTCCCAGGGATCCTCATTCAGATAGCGAATGCAGCTATCGAAGGTAGCTCCCCCCCAAACCTCAAGAGAGAAGAAGCCGACCTGGTCCATCTGCTCCGCTATGGGTAGCATATCCCTGGTCCTCATTCTGGTGGCCAGCAGAGACTGATGAGCATCTCTAAAAACCGTTTCTGTAAGCATTACCCTGCCCATAAAGATCACCTCTTATTTGGTCCCTCTTTAAAATCCCTTCGCCTAATGAATCGAATGAGTCAACTGTCACGAGACCCTCCACTTTAGCCTGGCGGTGGAATTCCTCTCTGAGAATCGCGATGCATTTTTTTCAGCTGTAATGTGTTAAAAAATCTCATTGGATGACTAATTTCCACCAACTCTGCACATTTGCATAATCTTTCTTAAAAGTTATTGCATGGAAGCTTTTTTTTTATGAATTGAATCGGAAAAGCCTCTTATACGCTGGCGGAACTTATCGCAAAGCGAATCGATGGGACTTGCGAAAGGTTTTATTAGTAATCAACTCAGGAGCTTAGGCCTATTTGCCTTAGGTGATGCGAACGCAAATGCTTCTTTCTCTCTCTTTCAAAAGAACAGACGAACTAAATTTTTGCCGCTATTAAGGTATCTTGTGCTCGATTTGTACGGAAGTGTACAGCGGAAGTATCTATTAATAATACTACTGCCCTTTAAGGGTTGGAGCTGATTAGAGATGAGACTTAGAGTTGTAAGTGCAAGAAACGAGATATCAAACCTTAATCCAAATGAGAAGACAGTTCATCTGGCATTCAGGGCCAGCAATGTAGATTTTCTCAACTTGATGCAGAGATGCCCAAGGCTAAGAATGATTCAGGTACCACCCTCCTACCGGAAGACCATGTCCAATGCCATCCAGGTATTCCTTGATATGCAGGGTATAGAGCTATTAGAGGGCGATGTTTGGGGCCACAGAAAGGATCTGGATGAGTACTTCACCGTGGATGATACCACTATCGATGAGATCCGCTCCCTTGCGGCCAGCGGGGCCAGCATGGACGAGGTGGCAAACCAGGTTCAGAAGAAGGCCAGGCTCGGTCCAGAGCTGATCAAGTACATAGCCCGGACAAAGATCACCGCTTGAGTTGAATCCAGCCAGACCTCAAGTCTGGCTTTGCCTTTTATTTCTGCATCAATGCCAGACTAAAATAGACTCACAATGATTATCGAATTCTTATTATCCATCGGGAAAGGTTCATCTCATTTGAATATATGATATCTTTTTGTGAAGTGCGATGTACTGGTAGTGGGCGCCT
>DAIO01000113.1:0-3597 GCA_002498745.1 Methanosaeta sp. UBA533
TGGAGACCAAGAGAGACAAGATGCATCACCTTCTTCTCCAGAATGAGGGGCAGTAAAAAAAGGGAAAATAGCTGATTATGGGGTTATCTGTCGTCAATCGATGGCTATTCGCTTGCGGGTGATGACAGAGACCTTGGGGAGGGTTATCTGCAGAACGCCGTTCGTAAGAGTCGCCCGCGCCTCCTCTGTCTTGATGCTTGCCGGCAGGAGCACCCTTCGCTCGAACCGGGTGAAGGTCCTCTCCCGGCGGTGGTAGTCCTGCTCATTTACTTCGGTCTCACTCTTTCTCTGGGCAGAGATCTGCAGCTCATCCTCCACCACTGAGATGTCGATATCCTGCTTTTCCACACCGGGCATATCCATGGTCACAACCAACGCCTCTTCAGTCTCATGAACATCGGCCAGGGGCCTTATCACCCCTTTCTTAAGGTTCGGGCCCTCTACCTCCTCCATAAGGTCGCCCATGCGCTTTTGCATCCGCCCGAGCTCATCGATATACTTGGATCCGAGCGCATCCAGGCCCAGCTCATCCATCAATTTATTCATCCTGAACTGCAGCTTTCGCAATTCTTCTGCCGGAATCAATCCTGCGGTCATCCTCAACACCATAATATTATGGGCCTTTGGCGCTTAAATCTATTCCGACATATATTCATTCTGAATCCTGACCACCTCAGCTGAATCCCTGGCAGCGGCGTACTCACTGAGGGGCTCGCGGTTCAGCTCCAGGAAGACATGCCCCCAATTGAACTTGGAGAGGATCAGCTCTGCCTGGCTTTTCTCTCCCAGTATTACCAATCCTGCCGCCAGGGCTTCGACGGTGGAGAGCTTGAAGGGCTTTCCCCAGTTAACCGGGTTGGCAGCCACTAGAAAAGGCAGAGCCCTCTCATGCAGCTTGAACCGGGCGAAGACCTCCTCAGCATGCGCCCAGCTGCAGTCAAGGGCTGCCAGCCCGCGGGCACCTTTATCCTCCGGGGATAGGGCCTTTTCCGAGAACGGGCTGAGGACAATGTACGGCCGGAGCTGGCTTATATGGTGGGTCAGCCGGACAAGATCGAAGCGGGCAAGCTTCTTTCCTGAACACTTCCGCGGGTCGCACTGATTGGCATGATAGATCACAAGTTCCATTCATGGAGGATACTACCGATAATCCTATTAACATTGTGTTCCTTCCCCTAGCAGCCAATAGCAGGGAGCCATTTAATGAGCGAGCTGTCCAAAGAGTACAATTTCAAGCAGGTAGAAGAGAAATGGGAGCGGAGCTGGGATAGTTCCATTTACTATTTTGACTGGGAGTCGAAGAAGCCCCAATATATAATCGACACACCCCCGCCCTATCCCACGGGAAACTTCCATATCGGCAACGCTCTAAACTGGTGCTACATTGATTTCGCCGCCCGGTACAAGCGCATGCGGGGCTACAATGTGATGTTCCCCCAGGGCTGGGACTGCCACGGCCTGCCCACCGAGGTGAAGGTGGAGCAGCTAAACCATATCACCAAGAACCAGGTTCCCAGGGAGGAGTTCAGACGGCTCTGCGAAAAACTGACCGAGGAGGCAATAGATCGTTTCCATAAGTCCATGGGCCGGCTGGGCCTGTCAATAGATTGGTCCAATGAATATGCCACCATGAAGCCGGAGTATTATGTCAAGACCCAGACCTCATTTGTGCGCATGTACCAGAAAGGCCAGATCTACCGAGAGGACCACCCGGTAAACTGGTGTCCCCGCTGCGGAACGGCCATAGCCCTGGCCGAGGTGGAGTACGACTCCCGCACCTCGACACTGAATTATATGCACTTTTGTGCTGAGGACGGCGAGATAGAGATCGCCACCTCCCGGCCTGAGCTCCTGCCCGCATGTGTGGCGGTGGCGGTTCATCCTGAGGACCAGCGCTACCAGAAATACATCGGCAAGACGGTCCAGGTGCCGATATTCAACTATTCCGTTCCCGTTCTTGCTGATAGAGCGGTGGACTCGAGCTTCGGCTCGGGGTTCGTCATGATCTGCACCTTCGGCGATAAGCAGGATGTAAGATGGTGGATGGAGCATCATCTTCCCCTCCGCCAGGCCATAGACCGCGGCGGCAGGATGATGCCTATTGCTGGCCCTTACTCCGGCCTAACCGTAGAGGAGACGAAAGAGAAGATCACCCAGGATCTGACCGAGCAGGGGATAATCTTCAAGCAAGAGCCTCTGGAGCAGAACGTAGGGCTGTGCTGGCGGTGCAAGACCCCCATTGAGATCCTGTCCGAGCAGCAGTGGTTTGTCCGAATCGATGCCCCGGAGATAAAAAAGATGGCAGAGGAGATAGAATGGATCCCCCCTCACATGCGCGTCCGCCTGGAGAACTGGGCCGACTCCATGGAATGGGACTGGTGCATATCCAGGCAGAGGATCTTTGCCACCCCCATACCCGCCTGGTACTGCCGTCATTGTCATGAGGCACTGGTGGCAGAGGAGAGCTGGCTTCCCCTGGACCCCAACCTGACCCAGCCCAAAAAGAAATGCAAATGCGGCAGCTCGGAGTTCATTCCGGAGCAGGATGTTCTGGACACCTGGATGGACAGCTCCATATCCGCCCTGGCCGTGGCCGGCTGGCCGGACAGGACCGATCTGCGTATGCCCACCCAGCTCCGGCCGCAGGGGCACGACATCATTCGCACCTGGGCCTTTTACACCATTCTCAGAACCGGAGCCCTGGAAGGGATCAGGCCCTGGGATGCCATTCTGATCAATGGCATGGCTCTGGGCGAGGACGGCCATAAGATGTCCAAGTCCCTGAACAACTTCATCCGCCCGGAGGAGGTATTCGAGAGCAACGGTGCTGATGCCCTCCGCCAGTGGGCGGCTATCGGCGGCAGCCCGGGAAATGACATACCATTCCAGTGGAAGGAGATAACTGCCGCCAGCAGATTCCAGCAGAAGCTCTGGTCCATATTCCGGTTCTCTCTGCCCCTGATCGCCCCGGATGATGCTATTCCTGGGCAGGTCGACCGCTGGCTATCTGCAGAGCTGGATCAGCTGATCACTAAGACCACGGAGGCCATGGACAGATTCCAGTTCGATGAGGCCTTGAAGGCCATCCGGGCTTTCGCCTGGGATGTTCTGGCCGACAACTACATCGAGCTGGTCAAGGCCCGGCTCTACGGCCAGGACGGGCCGGAGAAAAGGGCGGCTCAAAACACCCTTTTCACCGCCCTGGAGACTCTTGCCCGGCTCATGGCTCCATTCACCCCCTTCCTCTCCGAGGAGATCTACCACACCCTGACTGGCCAGAGCGTTCATGTGCAAAGCTGGCCTGCGGCCCGGGGGCAGCCGATGGATAGGGCTGGCCTTGCGATAAAAGAGGTAGCTTCAACTCTGCGCCGCTATAAGGCAGAGAAGGGAGTGGCCCTCAACTCCCCTCTTCCGGGAATCGTGGTATACTCCGACCTCGACCTGGAGACAGCAGACCTGGCCGGTGTGGCCAACTCCCCGGTGGAGAGCAGAACAGGAAAGCCCTCGCTGGAGATGAAGCCCATAGCGGTCAAACCGCAAATGAAGGTCATAGGCCCTCGATTCAGGGATAAGAGCCAGCGGATCATTATGGCCCTG
>DAIO01000026.1:0-12981 GCA_002498745.1 Methanosaeta sp. UBA533
ACTTCGGAGATCCTTCCCTCAACTTCCATGGAATCGCCGAATATGCCTTCCAGGATCACCTTGCCGTCATGGACCATCAGTCTGACCACGCTCTCCATGACCTTTTCCCGGACTCCACCTTTCAGGGTATAAACCGTCAGTTCGCACATATATCCTCAAAAAATATAAAACGGACCCGGCGGGATTCGAACCCGCGACCCCCGGGTTAGAAGCCCGGTGCTATATCCTGGCTAAGCCACGGGTCCGCAAGTTTGTTTAGCCGCCCTTGGGCGGCATCTGACCTAATGACTGCTTAAGCTGTTCCTGAAGCTGTGTAAAGCGCCCTTGAATGCGCTCTTCCTGCTTTGCCATCGTCTTAAGCCTGATATCCATCATGTCCTTTCTCTCTTTCAATTCCTCAGTCAGCTTCAATTTGTCCGCTCTGAATAGAAGTTCGCCGACGCTCTTGTATATAACAGCGTCGTCTGCGCTCTTCTCCAGCTCTTTTAGCGCTGCTTCGGTCTCTCTGATCAGACCCTCTATCTGGGTCTTCTGAGTCATAACGGCCTGAGCCTGCTGCTGGAGCTGCTGAAGCTGAGCCAACTGGTTTTGTATCTGCGGAGGCAATTCGCCACTCATAAACTCACCATCTCAATTGCGATCTTGACCAACCTTATCCAGGTATTTAAGGCTGCCCGAAGAGAGACCACATCCTCGCCCAGGATCTTCAATCGAACAAAGCCAGGTCCTTCGACCAGCTCGACATTCGACCGGTGAATCTCATCGTTCAACTCCGGTGCCAGCGCCTCATAGATCTCCTGGGAATGAGGCGTCTCTATGACCAACTCTGTCCAGCCCTTCATAACCTCAGACTGAACCTGGTCGCGCCTTCATCCATGAAATCTATCCTGCCAGATGCCACGGAGATCGTTCGTACCTCTGGATCGAGCAGATCCGACCACCTCAGCTCAAAGAACTGAGCAATCGCTTTTGATTCAGTCGCCCGTCCCGTAACCACAGGTACATCCTTCTTCAGCCGTCCCGCCAGCGGCTCGCCCAGCAGCCGAAAGGCAAGCAATTCTTCTCCTAGACGGCTTTCATCTTCTTGACCGTGGTGGGCCGCTCCTTCATCAGGATCCTATGGCCGCAGTAAGGACAGCGTATGCCGCTGTACTCGTAATCAATCTCCACGATCTTCTTGCATCTGGTACACTTGTAGGCCATCCTTTAATCCGCCTCAAGGCTCTTCTTGAGAGACCGCAAGAAAGAGCGGCCTAAAGAGGTCTCGGGCAAAAAGGACCCGCCTGCGAAGGTATATCCGCATTTTCTGCAGCTCCATATGGCTGTGCTCGTCCTTTTTACCTTATTCCTTCCACACTGGGGGCAATCATAAGAGGCCTTGCTCTTCTCCTCCAGATCGGCCACGAGCTTCCTCGACTTGCGGCCGTATCTCGCGCCAAACCTGGCTGCCGATCTGCTCTTCTTTCCCTTTGTAGTCTGCTTTGCCATGATCTTTACTTCCGTTTAAGCTTCCAGAAACTTTTCCCGGATTTCTTTCGCCTTCTCACATGCTATATCAATGATGCGGTAGACCTGCTCTGGATTCAGCATTCCTGTGCCGCTCTTCTGCATTCCGCAGATATCTCCGTTTGTAGTGGTGATGACTGTGAGCTTGGTGTTGGCTATCGCCTCCTCTTCCACTCCGGGATCAAACATCAGCACATCGGAAAATTCAATCGCCGTCGTGGCTATGGGAATGTCCCTTATGGGCAGGATATAATCCTCGCCCAGGCCGAACCTGGATGCAGGTACCTTGGTGCATAAAAGGGCAGCTATTGCCCCCAGCGAGGCTGCATCGAGAATGTTTCCGCAGTCATCCAGAATATGCACATCGATGAACACTATCCAGACCTTCTTTCCCGGCTCGATGCATAGAGCTTCAAGGTCCACCGCCTTCGATTCGCGCACCCCCCGATCCACCAACCGGGCCAGCTCGATTCCCACCTCATTGGGCGGCCCAGGCTCGAAGGAGGGCGAGGCCAGGGGCACAAGCTCTGCATTGGTGATTATGACTCCCCGGTTGGGAGAATCCTGGAAGGGCTCTCCGGGCTGCATCTTCACTCCTACCAGGACCTGGCTGGAACCCAGCTTCACCAGAGCGCTTCCCTCAGCCTTGCGAATGACATCCCTCTCAATTGAGATCTCCCGGTATTGATCGAATTTCCTGCCATCGATCCTCTCCCCTTTGATAAGGAGATTGTATATGAAATCCTTCTTGATCTCGGAGATGACGCTACTCACAGAGATGCACCTCCTCTCGGGCTGAGTCTGTTGATATCTGGCTATACTTTGCCACTAAAGCCCTCCGTTGCAGCTCATAGATGTCCTTTGCCCCTTTCATGGCCATCATTACCGCTTGTCCAAACTCGTCCGGCGTCAGGTTGCCATCCATCTGCATCAGGGTGATATCGCCGTTGGGTGTCATGGCGATGGGCAGATCGGCCTGTCCGAAGTTGTCCTCCTCTTTCATTGGGTCCAGGACAATGGTATCTCCTACCTTTCCTGCCGCACAGGAGGATATCATGCTCTTCATGGGAATTCCCGCATCCGCAAGAGCTACAGCCGCAGCATTTATGCCCGCTGTCCTCGTTCCTGCATCTGCCTGAAGAACCTCCACGAAGACGTCGATCACCGAACGGGGGAAAAATGAGGTCAGGATCACCGGCTCCAGAGCCTCCCGGCTCACCTTGGAGAGCTCGTAAGACCGTCGATCCGGCCCGGGACGCTTTCTCTCCTCCACTGAGAAGGATGCCATGTTGTATCTATAGCGCACGATGGCTCTCGTTACCTCCTGCAGATGTCTGGGGTGGACCTCTCTGGGTCCATATACTGCAGCTATGACCTTATTTCCTCCCATCTCGATGTAACACGAGCCATCAGCTCTGGCCAGGATCCCCACCTCTATCTTCACCGGCCTGAGCTCGTCGGCTCGCCGGCCGTCCAGGCGGAGTCCGTCTTTAAAAAATGATATATCATTCTCATCCATAGCGATCAACTTCTGGCCTCTTTCTCTGCCTTAAGGAAGCTCACAATCCTGTCCGTCAGGCCATTGGTATGGGCTTCTCTCTCTATCAGGGCAATGGTCTTGAGTGCCAGATCCGTATCATCTGCACAGCCGTTGATCCAGATTCTGCCGTTCTGGCCAACGAATATGCTGCAGTTTACCTCTTTTTTCAACATGCTGATCATGGAGCCGCCCTTGCCTATCAGCCTGGGTACCCGGGTATGGCTGATCTCTATGACCTGTCCTGTCCTAATCGGGCCCAGCTTTCGGTCGTTTAAGGTTAGCTCCACCTTCATCGTGGGATCCACATCCTTCACCCGGGTCATAATCGAGCTGCCGATGCGCAGATATTTGGACATCTCATCCGAATCGATCCTATTGGGAAACTCCGAGATGTGCAAAAGCCCGTCATATGGCGAATTGATGTCCACGATCCAGTTGGAGAAGGTTATGTCCTTCACCACTCCTATGACATTGTCCCCTGGCGCAGGCATATACTTTCCCGCCAGAGGTATGACATTTATCTTATCCCTGTAGTTCGCAAGTCCGTAAAGCAAGGAGTAGACGCTTCCATCTTTGATGTAAGTCCCCTCGCCCGACCTCTTGGCATCCTCAGAGAGAAGATCACCTGGTACTACCACCTTGCGATCCATGCGCTTCCTACTCCATTCTTAATGCTTAAGAAGCTTCGTCTCGGCCTCGCCTTTGGTTAGCCGGTTGACCAGGTCGTAAAACTCCGTCTGCATGCCCGCAGGTATCTGAACCACGCCTATCCAGGCGCCGTTGTTCTGCCAGGATTCCCGGGTGAGTCTGCCAAAGGCGGAGATCTCTCCATAGGCCTTGGGAGCATATTCAGGCGGGACCTTGACCGCCACCTCCACCTCCTCGAACCTTATGGGGATGAGAGGGCGAATGGCCTTCATCACTATCTTGACCAGTTCGTCAGTGGATTTGGTGGGATCGATATTGACGCGGGCCTCGGTCATGGCCTGATCGATCCGGCCTGGAGGATGAGGGGTTTTGGTCTGGGGGTTGATGGCGTTTCTGGCTATGACCTCAATGACCTGCCGTCTTTTGTTCTCCAAAAACCTCTTCCTCTGATCAGCTGTAAGGCTGATCTCTCCCTTCTTGATGATGACGGGAGCGATGGAGAGGGGATCGGTGGTTCCGAAGGCCTTTTGCAGATCTTCTTCCGGGCTTCTGTCTCCCCGAGAGGCATTCTCGAAGATATCCTCCACCGCCAGGATATCTTCCAGGTTGACGCTGTCGCCTCTCTTCAGGGCAAGCGCTCCGTCCGGGTCTACCAAAACCTCAAAGGTGGTTCCGTGGGTCTTCAGCCTGGCAGGTACTGCGTCATCCAGTCTGACCATCCTTATGCCTCTCCCTCTTCTCCCTTGCCTGGTTCAACCTTATTGGAGGCGACTATTGCCTTCATGCGTTCTACGTAGTCGCTGACCTCTTTTTCCGTTAACTTGTAGAATAGCTTATCAGAGAGCTTGATGATGCCGATCTCAGTGGTTGATGCCTCCACCTTGCCCTCAGCGGCTCTGTGAAGAGCCTCCAGGCCCAGGAGGACCGCCTCGTCCATGGTCAGGTCTTCTCTGTACTTCTCCTCGAAGACCTCCATCACTGAGGATCTGCCTGCTCCGATCCCTGTGGCTTTGTACTCCAGCAGAGCTCCAGAGGGGTCGGTCTCAAAGAGTCGGGCCCGGTCCTCCTCTGCGCCGATGATGAGAAGGGCTGTTCCGAAGGGACGCACACCGCCATACTGGGTGTACTGCTGCTTGAAATCGCAGATCTTCTTGGCCAGGGCCTCAACCCCTATCGGCTCGTCATAAACCAGGCGGTTGATCTGGCTTTCAACCCTGGCCCGGTCAATCAGCACCCTGGCATCGGCTACCAGGCCAGATGTGGCTGCGCCGATGTGGCTGTCAATTTGGAATATCTTCTCAATCGATTTGGGTTCCATTAGCCTGCTAGTGATTCTTTTATCCACCAGCACAGCTACACCGTCCTTTACCTTAATGCCTACTGCCGTAGTTCCTCTACGGACTGCCTCGCGGGCATATTCAACTTGAAATAGTCTGCCATCAGGGCTGAATACAGTAATAGCCCTATCATAACCCATCTGCGGTGCCATCTGCATCCTCGTGTCCTCCACATAAATCGAAAGAGGTCAGTCCCAGGTATCTGGTATCTGAACCTCGGGTCCATTCGCTGTCATCTGGACAGAGATCGACCTCTAGGCCTTGGGCGCGAATAATGCACCCGGAAACTTCTTTCAGCTCGATTCTTCTTCTGTCGCAATCGCCGTTTATTTTGCATAGACGTGGTAAATACTTTTCTGTGGCCGATTTAATCGTCCCCGAGACCCCTTTTGCCTGCAGAGCCGCTCTGGTTCCCTGGATGGAATGAATTGAGGCTAAAGTGGCCCTGGTCTGGTCCATATGCTTATGATGAAAGCGCAGTATGCCCTGGCGGCCATCGAAGGAGATCAGATGGAGCCTGTTTTTTGCGCTGCCGATATCGCCGAAGAGGGAGTGCTGGCTGGCTATGATCTCTTTGATCAAATCCTTGCCCTCTATCTCTCCTTCTGCCTCCAGCTGGAATATCATATATCTCCTCCTCATTCGGAGGACGGGCAGTCTGCTTCTCAAAGTAGCTCTACTCCCGGGGAAGGCCAGCATCTGCGATTCAGAGCCATGATATCCCCGGCCAGGGACAGGGCCCGGCAGGCCTCCTGGTGCTCGAAGCCCATCACCTCCGCCAGGGCGATGATGTCACGGGGAGTACGAAGGTCCAGGTGGGACCTGGCCCCGACTGTGAGCAGAAGGCGCAGATCGAACTTGCGTGCTAGCTGCAGGTTCCGTCCCAGTGACTCAAGCCAGCTGGAGCGATGCCGACCCGATAGACGAAAGAAAGGACCGAGGTCAAATCCTATTGCCATCTGGTTTAGCTTGGCGGCGCGGGCGGCAGCTATGCCCAGCGGCCGGCGGCTGCTATATGAGGGGATTAATACGTCGACGTTGGGGTCCTCGCTGGCTGTGCGCACCAGCTCCTCCGTTGCAGCCCTAACCAGGAGGAGAGGGTATCTCGGCCGAAGAGATGTAATCCTGCTGCGAAGGGATCTGACATCCTTTGCCATCACCTCCGCCCCGATGGCAACCTCAATCCCTCTTATCCTCTCTGCTGCTTCTGGCCGGAAGAGATTGCCGGGGGCTGTGTTGCATATTATGATTCCCCCGTAGCCCAGGCTTTTTGCCTTCAATGCCATGCGGCTGGCGGAGGACGATCCTTCAGGATAGGCTCTCAGGCACTCAAAGTAGCTCATATGAGCTCACTTAGGATCTTGATGGCCTGCTGGCGATTGGAGGGATAGGTCTTGACCAGAGCGCAGATGTCCAGAGCGTCCTTGGATTCCGTCAGGCGGAAGAGGCCTTTGTAGGCGGCCTGCTTGTCCAAGCGAAGATGGAAGTGGCTCGCTCCCTCCAGCCGCTCTGGTATCTCATGGTGAAGGCGAAAGCTGTCCTCTGAGGGCAGCTGCTCATGCAAAATTTGAAAGAAAGCCTGAGCCTCCTTTCTTTTTAGAGATGCCTCGAGGATTTGGATCTCATTTCCGAAATGGCCTAAAGCAGTCTGGGAGGATATATGGTCCAGAGGGACGAAGATGCTCAGAGCTTCGCGCACACGCCCCTCGTCCTCCGTCGCTGCCACAAAGGCCCGAATAGAGATTTTATCGATCACTTACCTCTGCCGTCGTGGGCTCTGATGCCGGGCCTGGTCTTCTCAGTGCCAAAGCCCTTGTGCCTCTGGCCCCTGCCCTTGCGGCCAGCGCTGGTCTTGCCCCGCACCGCTCTGCCCCGGTGGACGCTGTCTGCGACCCAGCAGAGGTCCTTGTCGCTCTTGATGGAGGTGGAGTGGGGGTCTACCAGGATGACCTCGTAGAACTTCTGTTTGCCGTCCTCTGCCACCCAGTAAGAGTTCAGGACCTCCATGTTGCGGTACCTTCTGCCCGCTCGCTCCTCGGCAATTCTCTGGATGGATTTGGCCATGGTGATGGTGTTTACTCCCATCTTGCTGGTCTTTCTGTTCCTCTCATAGCGGGACTTTCTTCTGCCGCCCCTTCTTACTTTGACACGCGCCACGATTATGCCCTGCTTGGCCTTATAGCCGAGTGCCCGCGCTCTGTCCAGTCTGGTGGGCCGCTCGATCTTCTGCACTGTGCTCTCCTGGCGCCAGGCCTTGAGCCTGTCCTGCCTCAGCGCGCCCACGTATCCCTCTCGGGGAGAGGACCAGGCATCGCCGATATAGCTGTAAAAAGATCTCATCTATCTTCACCTTGGCCGGTTCGACCTAATGGTCACATTCCGGAACTAGAGGGGGAGAATGGCTGATAGAAGATAAAGGTTTGCCAGGATCGATCATCCCAATCATTCGTCTCGAGCTATGCCTTCCACTTTATGGTATTGCCCTTGATCTTCAGCATTCCCCTTTTCTCCAGGGAGCGGGCTATCTCCTCTGCTACCAGGCTGGCGTCAACGCTCACGGTGAATCTACTGCCGACATCAAGAATGCACCTTTCGGCAAAATCCTCGATATCTATCTTTCCCTTCTCCGGGCACTCCAATAGATCCTCCACCACCAATCCAAGAGCCGTGATCAGTTGATACTCCTGGTTAAATTTCTCCTGAAAATCCTCATCGATATCCCGGAAGAGCGCTGAGGAGGATTCGTCTATGTTGACCTCATACATCTTTTCCAGGTCTACATCCAATCGCTCATTGAGCAGAGGATCCTCGGGATCTGACTCTTGGGGCTTTATATAAATACTGACCACGGGATCGTCCAGCCGGTCGCCTGCTGGTTCCCCTACCTTGAGATGGTTAAGATTGTAGAGATCTTTGCCAAAATCCAGAGCCACTATAAAGAATGCCACGGATTCGAATATCTCATCTCTGGTTTTTTCATCTGCCTCCTCCAAATCCTTCTCGGTTATCCTATCTCTTTTGGTTCTCCAATCCGGGTCCAGCTCAGTCAGATATAGATCTCTGAGCTCCTCATCATTGGATGCTTTTTCCAGCACGGCCTTCATGGCGGAGATGAATTTCTCTTGCTCATCCGAGATCTTTCCCCGCTCTCTCAGCTCGCTGGCTTTGCCTTGCAGAAAGGCCACAAACTCCGATTGGGCAGTGACCAGGCCTCTGACATCCACCTTGAAGCCCGCATCCCTCAGATAGCTGGCGATGCGAGTGGCTTTTTCTTCATAGTATTCTCCCAGCTTGAACATAATGCTGGAATTTCAATCATTGCATATGAGGCTTGCTAAGAGCTCAAACATATGAAAATAGCTTGTCCATCTCGCTATGGAACTGACTGAATACCTGTGATAGCTCCGCCCCTTTGGGAGTGGTCCGGTAGAGGACTCTGGTGCCAGTGGGAACGGCCTCCATCAGCCCATTATTCATCAGACTTTCGATGTGGGATTTGGCGCTCAAGAAATTCAAATTTGCCTTATGAATGATCCGGGTCTTGCTCGCGCCATTCATGCATAGCTTCAGGATCTCTGAAGCGATTATGTCATTGGTTCTTCTCTTCTGGTTCATTTAGCTTCAACCTCGCTGCATTGATGAGCCACCTGGAATTAAATAGACGATTACGTTCATTCCGGAAGAATCAGGCCGATACCGAAGCTGCATCTGAGCGGTTGAGACTCTTTTTCATGGTCCCCTCCAATGCGACTCTCATCTCTTCTTTCTGTGTCTGCTCGAACTCTCCATTCTCCAGAAGGTCCTCCATCATGCCGTTTAGAACATCATCCATAATCTCCATCTTGGCATAGAGCCTCTGCCGTTGGACCTGGTAATAATTGACCTGCAGCTGCAGAACTGTGTTGGCAGTGGCGAGATCGCTATTCAGCAGATCTGAGGCCTCATCTTCCGTCCTCTTTGCCGCATCCTTGATCTTATTGTACAAGCCCAGCCACAGGAGGATGGAGGAGGAATCGAGCTTCTGCAGCCGGGGCATCATCCTCCCAAACCTCTGGGAGAGCTTGATCAGATCCTCATTGGCAGATCGAATGGCATCCTGATGGGCGGCAAGGCCGGATGCAAGACGGGCAATCTCTGGATTCTTGGACATCTATATCACCAAAATCTGGATTATCAATCACAGGATGGTAACGCCAACCATGTGGAGAAAGATAAAGGCAAGCCGCGCGGGGCGAAAGTATCCAAGACGGTATTAATAGCAGAAAAAACAGAGAGGAACTGGAAGATCAAAGATGAAAAAAACCAGCGATCGGATAGACCAGGTTCGCAGGCTCTGCCACCGGCTCTGTCGCACCTCATGCATTGAGGATAAAAGACAGGGACGCCATAAAGAACTGCTGCGGAATCGCGCCCACTGGTCGGTGCTGAAAAAGGTTGAGCAGTTCCGCCAGATAGATCGAGGAGAGAAGGTGCCCTTTGACATCTCCCTCCCTCTGCCCGCCCGGGATGAGAGGGAGGGCTCAGACCTTGGAGTTACCCTCTTCTGGGAACGGTTCCGCTGCCAGCAGTGTGGCCTATGCTGCTTTACCCCTGGAGCGGGACTCCTGCTCGAAAAGGAGGATTTCGACCGAATCGCTGCGAAGATCGGGAAGAGGAAGCTGGAGAGGCTTTCCAGATTTGACAAAGCTCTGGACGCCTGGGTTCTCAAGCAGCCCTGCCCGTTTTATGATCATGCCAAAAGAGGCTGCAAGATCTATGAGATCCGACCCCTCACCTGCCGCAAATATCCTCTTCATCCCCCTCTGGCCCAGATGCCCTACAATCTGGCGGTGGACGCCTTCTGCCCCGCCGCCCGCCTCTTTGCCAAGGAGACACTGGAGTGGTGGATCATCTGCGAGAACAACTGGGCGAGGCTCTTGGCCAGGATGGAGGAGTCTGGAAAGGCTCCGCCCACTCGGGATGGCTAAGGGCTGTCGGAGAGCATTTCCTCTTCGATCATATAGTCCACAATCTCGGCGAATCCCTCGCCAAAATCCTTCTCGGCCACGTAGTCGGAGATCTCCTTCAGCCCCGGGCTGCCATTGCCTACGGAGGCCCGAAAGCCCGCCACCTCGAACATGGGCCGGTCGCTCATGCTGTCTCCAATGGCAGCGAACTCAAGCGGGTCCAGATTCAAATGCTGGGCGATTCTGGTCAGGCCTGTTCCTTTGTTCACCCTTCGATCCTTGATGTGCACAGCAAAGGTGGTGTCCACGATATCCACCGGCAGGCCGAGCTCATCCGCCCGCCTGACCAGCGCCTCCAGATCGAAGTTCCTCTCCAGGATGACATCGGTAAAGCGGTACTTGTGCCGGGAGGAGTCGTACTTTTTCAGGACGAACTTCTCCGACAGCCTCAAAAAAGCATCCTCGCAGACCTGCTGATCTGCCAGGATCTCCAGCTCATCCTCGGAGTAGGATAGAACTCCTCCGTTCTCGGCGATGAATATCCTGGGGGTGCCCAGGATAACGGAGACCGTTCTGGAGAAGCAATGGGTGTTTCCTGTGCTCAAAATCACGGGCACAAACAGCTTTTTTATCGCCAGCAGGGATTCCGGACACAGCACCCGGTTCATATCGGTCAGGGTGCCGTCGATGTCGACAGCTATTGCTTTTATCATTGGTTCTCCATTTCCATCAGATCTCCATGATCATCATATCCCATCCCACAATGGTGGGCGCTCCAGAGAGCTCTATCACCTGCTGGGCCATCTCATCCTCATGCCCCTCTGCCTGGGGATACAGATGGGTGAGAACCACCCTTTTCAGATCATGATTGCTGAGCATATTTCCCAGCTTCAATGGAGTGGTATGGTTGGTGACATCGAAGGGCTCGGGGAATGAGCACTCATGAATGAGCAGATCTGAGCCATCGGCTAAAGCTGCCACCCGAGCCGAGGGTTCGGTGTCACCGGAATAGACGATCACCCTCTCCTGTGCCTCCAGGCGATAGGCGAGAGCAGTAACGCTGTGGAGCGCCTCCTCAGCAAAGATGTCAAAGCCCTTGATGGAGAAGGAGTCCATGGCCTTGAGCTCCTGCACATGAGACTCCATCCTCTCCAGGTTTGGATAGGCGGCCTGGAGGCTCTCGAACCATTCTCTCGTGCCCGCGGGGCCGAAGATCGATAATCCCTGAAGGCCGGATAGGTAGCGCCCATTGGCCAGGGCGAGAAGATCGTGGACATGGTCCAGGTGAAGATGGCTGAGCACTACGGTGTCAATCGCTTCTGGGCCTGCTCCCACTTGATCCAGGCGCATGAGGGTGCCAGCACCGCAATCGAGGAGCAGAGGCAGATCATTCTCTATCAATATCGCTGCCTGGGAGCGACCGGGCTGGGGGATGCCAACGCCGGTGCCAAGGAGAGTAACTTTGAGGCTCATCGCATTACCTTATCGTATGACTTCTCAGGATCTGATCATCACCAACAGCATCTTGAATCTGCTGATTGCCTTGAGGGCATGGGGCTCGCCCGCAGGCAGGATTATGCAGTCTCCTTTAGCCAGTCTATAGGCTTTTTTCGATATTGTGATCTCAACCTCTCCATCGACGATGTTCACCAGGGCGTCAAAGGGGGCAGTATGCTCGCTCAGCCCCTGGCCGATGTCGAAGGCGAAGATGGTAGCCGTTCCCGTGCTCTTGCGGATTATCTCCCGGCTGACCACGGAGCCGTCCTGGTATGCCGCCAGGTCCTCCAGCCTCTCGACTCTGGGCGCAGCCTTCTCGTTCTCTGTTTCCGTCATCCAAATTGCTCCATTCTATTAGATCATCTGCACATGCATTTTTATGTCCAGGGTCAAAAGGCTTGCTCCTTCTCTCCGCTGCTGTCAGGAAGAGGGAATCATAGAATGTGATCTTGTTAATACATCAAAAAATTTTTAAAATAATGAGGGGCAGAGAATCTCAAAGGTGCAAAAATGTCCTCAAAAATGGCGCAGACCTCTTCAATCCTTGCCTCTATCGATATCGGCGAAGCTCATCGTCCCAGAGCCGCACGACTGGCAAAAGCGATAGCGTCTGACGAGCATTTCGTCCTTGGGAAGGTCGCGAATCTTTCGCACGACATACGTTTCCAATGGATGGATCGTATTATCAATGTCGAGCTAAAGGACTTCTCCCTTGATGGGCAGAGTGATTACGTGGCCTCGATTGTCAATTCAGGGGGCCGGCTTTATCAACAGGTCTTAAAGGCTCGGGAGATGGGGGATCCTTTCGTAATCGCAGTTTTAGGAGGGGATGACGAGGTGGCTTCGGCCATTGCCCGGTCTGTTGCAGCAATGGGTTTTCGGGGTCAAGAGGCAGAAGACAAGATCATTGAATATGCTCATATGCTGGAGATCTTCGAAGCGAACTGTGAAGGCAGCAATATCCGGGTATGGAGGATGAAAGAAAGACCATTCTGGCGACTGCTCCAGAGGGTTCGCAGAGTCCTGCAGGGAGGGGACTTTTCCGCTTTTCGTCCCCATCCTGCGGATGGAGAGCGAGCGTCGGCAGCTCTTTCATTGCTGATTGGAAAAGGGATGGGTCGGGCAAGATCTGAGGCTATTTTGGAGAAGTTCAGTCTCACACTAAAACCAAAGACATCGGATACATACCTTTGTGACTGCCAGGGAATCGGCCCCAAAATGGCCTCTATAATCCAGGAAGCTCTGGGGCTGCCCGATGAAATGGCAGCTCGCCCGAAGTCGCCAAATATCAGCCGAAAGAGGCTTCAAGGCCCATAACCTGAACTTGACAGATGCAAAAGCCCCTGGCAAGGCCGGGGTGGGGTTTAAGTATCAACAAATTGATCAAGCAGATCAGTCAAGCTAAGAGAATTCAAGGTGATATTTTGCAGGAGAGCGTGGTCAAGGATCTTGCCTTAGCAGAAGCAGGAGAGAAGCGTATCGAATGGGCCCGCAGGCATATGCCGGT
>DAIO01000005.1:0-3326 GCA_002498745.1 Methanosaeta sp. UBA533
GTCAGCTCCTCGTCCAGCCAGGGGTGAGGGGAGAAGCCTCCCATGCCACCGGTGTTGGGGTTGTTGTCCTGGTTGGGATTACCTGCCAGCTTGTTGAAGAGTCGGATGGCCACGTTCTCATCCGGAGAGAAGGCCTGCTTGTAGTCCAGGGCAGATTGCATCGCCTGGACGGTGTGGCCGTCGCTCAGGGCGAAGAACATCAGCTCTCTGCCCTCCAGCCGATCTTCGATCTCTATCCGATCTCCTGCCTCGCCAAAGAGCCTGGGGCTCACCATGATGCGCTCGATGGCAGAGGCGGCCTCCTCCGGGGTAGCACAGACGATGGATCCCTTTCCCGCAGCCAGGCCATCTGCCTTAACCACCAATCCTCTTCCCGGCTCCTCGGAGCAGCGCTGCTGAACATACTCTTTTGCCTCCTGGGGATCGCTGAAGTTCTGGCAGGGGGGGACCGGGACACTGAGCTTTTTGAGGAGATCCTTGGTCAGGCATTTGCTGTTCTCGAGCACTGCTGCCTCTCTCTTCGGCCCCAGGATCCTCTGGCCGTCCTCCTGAAATATATCGACGATTCCCTCGGAGAGATAGCCTTCTGGACCTACGAAGGTGAGATCGATCTTCTCTTTTTTCACAAAAGCGAGCAACTCGCTGATGCTCCTGGGCACCTTATCCTCGATCGCTGCCAGGCGGCACTTATCCATCATCTCGCTGCCCGCATTGCCTGGGGCCGCATAGACCCTCTCCACCGCCCCACTCCGGGCAAAGGCATGGGCTATGGCATTCCCTCTGCCTCCCGCATCCACTACCAGAACTCTATTGCCGGACATCAGATTCATTTGAGGATTTTAACCCTAAATAAGCATATTTGCCTCTATGGGAATTATGGTGGCGGAGCGACGCTAAATGTGCCTCTTTTCCTATCAGTTAGCTATTTAAAACACCAGGTTGAGGCAGAGGCAATAGTCCCGTATCTTCATTGATGCCCAGGTACGGCTCTGGCCCTACCTCCGCAAGTTCCTGCAGGTTGCAGGATGACTTGCGGCTCGCGCAGGAGATGATAACCGAATGTATTCCCAAGAGCAGATGCTTAAGATCATTCAGGAGAAGAACGTTGAGTTCCTCCGGTTGCAGTTCACAGATATATCGGGAATAGTGAAGAATGTCGCCATTCCCGCCACCCAGATGGGAAAGGCTTTGAAGAGCGGCATTTCCTTTGATGGGTCATCCATCGAGGGCTTCGCCAGAATTCAGGAGTCGGATATGGTCCTCCGGCCCGATCTCTCCACATTCAGCCTCTTGCCCTGGAGCACCAAAGACGATGTCAATGAGGCTCGATTGATCTGCGATGTGCATCTTCCCAATGGACTGCCTTTCGAGGGTTCCCCCCGCAGGGTGCTGTACCGGCAGATGGAGCGGGCGAAGGAGATGGGATTCAAGATGAACGTCGGCCCGGAGCTGGAATTCTTCCTCTTTGAAAAGGGAAATGGCGGCTCTGCTACCACTCCACACGACTTTGGGGGCTACTTCGACCTCGGCCCGGTGGACCTGGCAGAGGATGTGCGCCGGGAGATAACCCGGGCTTTGATCAAGATGGGCTTCACCATCGAGGCCTCTCATCACGAGGTTGCCCGGGGCCAGCATGAGATAGACTTCGTCTATGATGATGCGATTAAGAATGCAGACAAGGTGGTTACATTCAAGTACGTCACCAAGACCATTGCCATGCGCCAGGGCTTGAGGGCGACTTTCATGCCCAAGCCGGTTTACGGCGCTGCAGGCAGCGGAATGCATGTCAACATCTCCCTATTCCAGGGCCTGGAGAATGCCTTTTATGATCCCGAGACGCCATTGAACATAAGCGATCTGGCCAGGTTCTTCGTTGGCGGCCTGATAGAGCATGCCAGCGCCATTACCGCCATCGCCAATCCCCTGATCAACTCCTATAAGCGGCTGGTATCCGGGTTCGAGGCTCCCGTCTATATAACCTGGTCCGGGCCGAACCGCTCCTCGCTTATTCGCATCCCCTCAGGCCGGGGCCTATCCACCCGCCTGGAGTTCCGATCCCCTGATACCAGCTGCAATCCCTATCTGACATTCGCCGTCGTCCTGGCAGCAGGCCTTGACGGAATAAAAAGAGGCATTGATCCCGGCGATCCCGTGGATTTGAATGTGTACCATCTCACAGCAGCAGAACGAAAATCCCTGGGAATCCAGACACTGCCCTCCAACTTGAAGGAGGCTCTTGACCACCTGGAGGGGGATAAAGTGATACGCGAGGCCCTGGGCGAGCATGTCTATGAGAACGTCATGCGATTGGGCATGCTGGAATGGGAGGAGTATAACAAATTCGTCCATCCCTGGGAGATCGACAGATACATCAATACCTATTGAATGGACGCTTTAGGGCATTGATTTCTGCCCGCTCATTTTTCTGGCCTTTTATATGGCCCTGCCAGAAGCCTTCAGCAGCTTTTCCTGAAAAAGCATTATGCAGATCTGGCACAGAGCCCCTCATGTCACTGCTTCACCCGAAACGTATATATTTAGCATCATCATTATGGGGTCCGGGCCGGTAGCTTAGTCAGGCAGAGCGAAAGGCTCTTAACCTTTAGGTCGGGGGTTCAAATCCCTCTCGGCCCGCTTTAAAACCGGGGCTGTGGCCTAGCCAGGTAGGGCGATGGGCTCCAGCGGTATATTTAATGATGAGCAACGGGTCTGCTGAGATCTCTCGACGGGGAGGTCGTTGATGATCCGTTGGAGCACTGAAATGGGTTGTTACGGCGGTGAAATCGCTGTAAGAACTTCAGTATCGGAGATACCCGTCGATCGTGAGTTCGAATCTCACCAGCCCCACATTTTTCCCTGGTCCTTTCCACAGCGTTTAAATATCTATGATATGAACTGACTGGGAGGTGCCGAGATGTACAGTGATATTCTCACCATTTGCTGGTCCATAAAAGAGGTCAATAGAAACCTCAGCGACAGGCAAGCCACATCGGATTACTCCATAAGGTATCTTAAAAAAGGATGCTCTGACCTGGCACTCATGATGCGAGAGTTGGGACGGGCTCTTCCGGATGATAAGATCGAGGTGATCGACAGGAACGGCCAGAAGAAGTCATTCTCCATCAACGAAGTGTCGGATATGCTTTATGATACGAAGAAGATCCTGGAGTTCAACCTTATTGACAACATCAGCCGTTGGGCCGAGGCGCGCAAGCTCGCATGAACTGGATCTAGAAAGCGGAAGTTCCTCGATCAGATAATCGCACGCCTCAGGACTCATAGGGCTCATCACCACTCAGAACAGCTCGATCATCATCGGCGTTGCG
>DAIO01000123.1:0-6352 GCA_002498745.1 Methanosaeta sp. UBA533
TCCCCGTAAACCGTCACATAGCTTGCGCTCTCCGATATCTTGCCCCAGGAGATGGCCTCGGATAGCGTTGCCCCGGATAAGCCTCCGTTCTCTGGGGTATCCGTGGTGAGCTGAATCGCGAGATCAAAGCTGTTGGGAGTGACCAGCATGGACTGCAGGGTGAAGTTCTTGGGAACCCCTCCACCCACGATCACAACTCCTGCCCTCTCGCTGTTGTAGCAGATGTCGACTATCTCCCTGATATCGGCAAATGCGTCCACAGAGAGCCTTTTCGTCTGGCTGAACATCCAGGCCTGCAGGCCGATCATGGAGTCGGGAAGAGCGGGACAGAATACGGGCACCTCCATGTCGTATGCCGAGCGCAATATTGATCGCTCGTCACTTATCCTGCTGCCCAGGATGTTCAACAATTGCCTTCCGGATATAGATTCAGCGCTTTCCGGAAAGATGCTTTGCATCAGCTCCTCGAAGGCCACGAAG
Organism: Methanosaeta sp. UBA533; assembly: GCA_002498745.1. Taxonomy (GTDB): domain Archaea; phylum Halobacteriota; class Methanosarcinia; order Methanotrichales; family Methanotrichaceae; genus Methanothrix. The sequence goes on from DAIO01000123.1 coordinate 481, forward strand.
TCCTCATCCCTGATGAATACATCATAGATCCGGCTCACCCCTAAAGTTCGGAGGGAGGAGTCATTCGATTCGGCACATCCCAGGGTGTGGCAGCTAAAGGACTCTATTATGTCATGCACCAGGTTTGCTCCAGTTGTCACCAGCACATCCACATAGCCACCCCGAATCAGATCTGAGACCACATGCCTCATCCCTGCCGGGACCATCGCACCCGATAGGGTTAGAAATTTTGTAAAATCTCCAGAAAGCATCCTTTCGTATATGTCCGCTGCCTGGGCCAGCCTTCTGGCTCCAAAGCCACATTGGCTCCATCCCCTGACCAGAGCATCTATGCTCATCCCCGGCTCGATCTTTAGCTGATGTACTGCATCCATTTTATTCACCTTAATAATGATAATGCCTGCCAAATAGTCCTGGAAAATTGTGATTGAACTTGTGCAACGCGAAATTTTTTCTCATAAACCTTTTATACCAGGCCTTATGTTTAGCTTTTACGGAGGATAAACAATGGCCGGCGAACCGATGGCAGTGGTTTATTATATACCACTTATTATATTTTTGATAATGGGAGCTATAGTGCCCATTGCGGCTCTGGCAGCTATTAAAATCATAGCGCCGAATAAACCTAGCCGCCAAAAGCTATCGATATACGAAGGAGGGCTGAAACCAATCCGCGACGCCAAGATCCAGTATAGCGTTCAATATTACCTTTTCGCAATCGTTTTTGTGATATTCGATGTTGAGGTTTTGTTCTTATACCCCTGGATCTATGTCTACGCGAACGAAGCCATGCAAAAGTTCATGGTCTTCGGATCTATGAATATTGCCGTCTTCGAGATGCTCCTATTCATCATTGTATTGCTGGTTGGACTGATTTATGCAATCAAGAAGGAGGCTTTGCGTTGGGTATAAGCGATGTCATACCCGTGCCTGTATGTATCGATGAGGAGATTGAGAAGTGGACTATATTCGGCCAGCCTGTCACTGAGGTCTGGTTCACCACCACTGAGAAGATCCATGAGATCATCCAGATGGGGCCCATCAAGAATATCTTCAACTGGGGCAGAAAGAATTCGGTATACTTTTTGATGCAGCCTATGGGCTGCTGTGGTGTGGAGATGTTCGTCTTCGGCGCTGCACCCTATGACAGCGACCGGTTTGGATGCATTCCGAGAAACACCCCCCGCCAGACAGATGTGATGATCATCTCCGGTTACTTGACCCGGAAGTACCTGCCGGTCTTCAAGAACCTGTGGGAGAACATGCCTGAGCCCAAATGGTGCATAGCCATAGGCGAGTGTGCCATATCCGGTGGGCCGTTCTACGATTCCTACAACATCGTGCAGAATACAGGCGACTATTTCCCCATTGATGTCTACATCCCCGGATGTCCACCACGCCCTGAGCAGTTCCTTGAGGGGCTCATGAATCTCCAGGAAAAGATCAAGCAGCGCAAGGACTTGCGAGACTACTGAGGAGGGATCTTTTCTTGACAAATGCAAGCGAGGTATTAAGCTCGATCCAGTCTGCCTTCCCAGGAGCAGTTTCAGACGCCAGAGTGGAGTCGGACAGCAGGTTATGGGCCACAATCGACTCCAAGAAGATCCTGGCTGTGTGCAAGCACATGACCGATAAGCTCGGTTTCGATCACTATGCAGGTTCAGCAGGGGTCGACTGGATTGCCAGAAATGAGATGGAGGTCGTCGAGATCATGGCCAGCTATGGAGTCCATAAGGTGGTGGCCATGCTGAAGGTCAAAACGCCACGCGACAATCCATCCGTTCCCTCCATGGTCGGCATGTACTGGAATGCCAACTGGTATGAGAGAGAGATCTGGGAGATGCTTGGCATCAACTTCGAGGGGCACCCAGAGCTGTATCCTCTTCTCCTGTCCGATCCATTAGTTGGGTCCTGGCCCTGGAGAAAGGATTTCAAGGGCTATCCTGACCTGACCACGGGAGAGAGGGCGGTGCAGATCACCACCGCTGAGGGCTATACAGAATACCACTTCCCGCCAACACCGGCAGAGGTCGAGGCGGGGACGGTGGTGACCGAGAGGCCCAAATATCCCACATTCCGGGAGAGGGAGGAAGCAGAGATCAAATCCGACTCGGAGATGATCATGCATCTGGGGCCACAGCATGCCATGGTTCCCGGGCCATTTCTCTTGGATATACTGGTTGAAGGAGAGAGGGTAAAGAAAGCATTCCTCGATATCGGCTATATTCACAAGGGCATCGAAAAGATCATGGAGAACAGAACCTGGCTCCAGGGGATAACCTATACCGACAGGATGTGCTACGTCGCCTCCTTGAGCAACAACGAGTGCTACTGCGGAGCGGTGGAGAGGCTTTTGGGCCTTGAGGTTCCCATGAGGGCTCAATACATCCGGGTCATCTTAGAGGAGCTTTCCAGAATCCAGAGCCACCTGATAGGCACTGGCGAGTTCCTGACCCTGATCGCTGGGGTGGGCTTTGCCCCCTGGCAGTACATGATCATGGATAGAGAGAAGATCATCTCTCTGATTGAGAGCGTCACCGGAGCCAGGCTGACTCATTCATTCGTCCGCTTTGGAGGGGTAAGAAACGACCTTCCAGAGGGATTCGAAGAGCACTGCCGAAAGGTCTTTCCCTACATGAAGTCCAGGATCGAGGAGTTCATTGAGCTCTTCGCTCAGGATCCCATCTACCACGCCAGGATGGAGAATATCGGCTCAATATCGCCTGAGACAGCTAAGCGCATTGGCTGCGCGGGAAGGGTGCTGAGGGCGGCTGGCGTTCCTTACGACATGAGAATTGAGGACCCCATCCTGGTCTATCCGGAGCTTGACTTCAAGGTCGTCACTGGAACCCGTGGCGATTCGGCGGACAGAATCGATTGCACTCTAAGGGAGATGCTGGAGAGCATTCATATCATAGAGCAATGTCTGGACAGAATTCCCTCCGGACCGATAAAGACAGAGGCCAAGATTCCCAAGAAGGTTCCCGCAGGCGAGGCCTATTATCGGGTTGAGGACCCGCGTGGCGAGATGGGAATGTACGTCATCAGCGACGGAGGCGACAAGCCATACCGGGTGAAGGTGAGAGGGCCTTTCTATGCTACATTCCAGACTTTGACTCCGCTTCTTGAAGGGGTGTACATTGCGGATGCGGTAGCAATTGCCGGAAGCATGGACGGCTGCCCATCTGAATCTGACAGGTAGGAGGGAGAGGATTTGGACGGAATAATAGATACCATCACTCAATTTGCTGCCCAGGAGCCGGCAATATTCGCCCTGATCATAGGCATAATCGGCGCAGCGGTGCTTTCTGCCGTGGTCAATGTAGGCGCAATGCTGGTGATCTGGGCAGACAGAAAGGTAATGAGCGATTTCTGCAACCGGTTCGGCCCTAACCGGGTGGGTGGCAGATGGGGTATACTTCAGCTGGGCGCTGATGCCATCAAGCTATTCACCAAAGAGGATATCATACCTGCAGGAGTCGATAAGGGGGTCTATGTCTGGGCTCCTATCATCGCCTCTGCCGGCACCATGCTGGTGGCTGCAGCCATACCATTTGGGGCACTGCATATCGGTGGCAAAAATTACCCATTGGTTGTCGCCAATATGGATATCAGCGCTTTTTATGTGGAAGCCGCTCTCAGCATCATGTCCATTGCCGTCTTCATGGCCGGGTACAGCTCGAACAATAAGTACTCAATCCTCGGAGCCTTCCGAGGCATTGCCAGGATGATCGCCTATGAGGTTCCAATGGGCGTTTGCGTCATATCCGTGGCTATCATGGCCCATAGCCTTAACCTGGTAGAGATCGTGGAGAGCCAGACCGTCTGGCATGCATTTGCCCAGCCGCTGGGATTTGTCATCTTCATGATCGCCCTGGTGACTGACCTGGGAAGAGTCCCATTCGATCAGAGCGAGGCAGAAGAGGAGATCATCTGCGGCTACAGCACCGAGTACAGCGGTATCAGATGGGGTCTCTTATACTTCCAGGAGTACATCAACTTCCTGCTGGGATCCATTCTGGTCTCGCTCCTGTTCCTGGGCGGATGGCATGGACCGATTATACCCATACCCCTTCTGGACATGGTATCGCCTATGATCTGGCTGCTCATGAAGGTTATAATCGTTATTTGGTTCATAATATTGATCAGGGCTGCTCTCTTCCGTTTGAGAATTGATCAGGTGACTGACCTGGGATGGAAGTGGATGCTGCCTTTATCCATATTGAATCTGGGGTGGGCAGTAATAGTGGGCTCATACTTTGCATGAGGTGGCTGTAAGATGTTGAAGAGAAAGATGATAAAGAACTTCACCTGGCCTTTGAAGACCGCCTCGCGGGAGATAGAAGTCACCAGGCTCTATCCCGAGTTCATGATGGAGCTGCCTGATGCAGAGAGAGGGATTCATGAGCTGGATGCCACCATATGCATTGGCTGCGGCTCATGTGCTAGAGTCTGTCCCAACAGCTGCATTGAGATGGTGCACTTCAAGTTCGGAAATCCCCTCAAGAACAAGAAGATGCAGTTTCCGCAAATCGATTACGGAAGATGTATGTTCTGCGGCCTATGCGTGGATGAGTGCCCGGTCGAATGCCTCAAGATGGGAAAGAAGGTCATCATGGCTGGCTGGGAAAGAAAGGACATCGTGAAAGGTCCTGATTTCCTGGCCACAAAGAGGTTCTCAGCCAAAGAGGCAGCAGACCTGGAGGCTGAGGCAAAGAGGATAGCGGCAGAGAAGGCCGCTGCCAAGAAGGCTGCGGCAAAAGATGCTGCAGCCGCAGGCGAGAAAAAGCCGGCCAAAGAGGGAGCAAATGCAGAAAAGAAGAAGGCTGAGGCCAAACCCGCAGAAGGAGGTGCTTTCTGATGTCGGAAAAAGGACCTGAAAAAAATGTGATTAGAAGCATATTCGAGCTGCTGGTGCTTTTGCTTGCCCTCGGAGTCATCTTCGGCGGACTGGCGGTGATAATATTCCTGTCCCCCTGGTCCAAGACGATACTGGATAGGCTGCTGGACTACGATATTCGCTTTGCCATAGAGCTTTTGGCATTCCTGGCCATAGCGACAATTATTGTCCTTTTATCGGCGCTGACGGTCCTGGTCAAGAATATTGTGCATAGCGCTCTTTACCTGCTGGGAACCTTTGCTGGTGTGGCCGCGCTCTACATATTCATGAATGCCCCCTTCGTGGGTGTGGCTCAGATCCTGGTTTACATTGGCGCAGTGGGAGTTCTGATACTCTTCGCTGTGATGCTCACCAGGAGGACGATTATGGAGGAGTCTCATGGCGAAATTTAAGCTCATTATACTGACCCTGGCCTTCCTTGCTGCCCTGGTGGCCTCGCTTTCGGTAACCGATTGGGGACCGGTCACAGAGCACCCGCTCGGCTACGCCCCTTCGGAGGGGATGAGGCTTCCTGAGAGCGGTGTTGGAGACATAGGGTTTGAGATCTTCACCATCTATGTCTTCTCCTTTGAGGTTCTAGCCCTGGTCCTGACCGCAGCCCTGGTCGGAGCGATCTGGGTGGCAAGAAAGGAGGACGCCTAGGGAGGGCGACAGAGAATGACAAGGAGGGAAGTTTACCGATGATACCGTTGGAGCTTTACATATTGCTGGCATCCATCATGTTCACCATCGGCTTGTACGGCCTCATCACACAGAAGAACGGAGTCAAGCTGATGATGTGCATCGAGCTGCTGCTCAATAGCGCCAACATCAATCTTGTTGCCTTCTCAGCCTACCAGCCTAATATGAACGGGCAGGTATTCGCCCTGTTCTCCATAGCGCTGGCGGCAGCTGAAGCGGGGGTTGGATTTGCTATATTGATCGCACTATACAGGCTATACGGAACCATTGACCTGGATAACATAAACACCA
>DAIO01000061.1:0-4368 GCA_002498745.1 Methanosaeta sp. UBA533
AGGAAGACGACGACTTCTGGCATTCTTTATCCTCTTGCCCACCCTTTCCGGGTCTACCCCTGCGATCTCAAGACCCGGGACGATCACCCTCACCACCGGAACGCCGATCTCCTCTCTGGTTAAATCGACCACCACTACTCGCTCCAGGCCCGCCTCTTCCAGCTTGCTGATCATGAACTTGATATCCAAAAGGAAGTCGTCGCTCTCAAAAGATTGTATATCAGCAAAGCTCTTCTCTTCCCCGATATCAAACCAATAACGGTTGAGCCTCTTCGTCCTTTCGTATCCGATCTGCCGGCGGAAATCGGCGGTGACGGTATCCTCTCTTGCCCCGTGGATCTGGGTGAGCCGGCTCTGCGCCACCTCAGTCAGGGCGCGCAGCACCGCCACCCGGGCGCTGGTGTGGGTACCCATCCCGGTGGTGAGCAGAGTGGGATCGCGCAGCTTTACATCATCGGCAGCAGCCGCGCAGGTGGGGATATCGATATCGCTGGTGATATCCCGCAGGTAGACATCCACCTCTGCTGCGGCAAACCTCTCCAGCAGGCCTTGTGCCTGTTCGTCCACAACATCAGATATCAGCGGCCCCATGTGCCTCGTCGCCTCCACTATTGCCCAGGCATCTCTCTCTATAACCTCAGCCAGGCCGTGGAATATCGCTTCTTCCATCATATTCCCTGAGGCGAGACCGCTGGTGTTGGTCCGAAAGAGCCTCTTGTAGTCGGAGGACAGAGGATGAAATACCGCATTGGCCGGGACCTGTATCTCTTCGTTGTTCATAATATCCCAGCCCAAAACCCATGGGATCTCAGCGTCTGCATCCTCAACTGCTTCTGTGGGGAGTATCAGATCGACTGGGTTCAGAGCCTCTGCCTTCAGTCTGGAATAGCGGGCAATTGTCAGCTCCCTATCTCTCACCTCTCCAGAGTAGCGTTCGAGCCCCTCCATCATCGCCGAGACCCTGGCCTCGACAGGAGTTGCCCCTTTGCCATTATAGACGGAGACCGCTCCCCGATCGGCCATCGGCCGAATAGAGGAGAAGACAGGTATACCGATTCGGTCCAGATTGGTTATATCGGCCACTCTGGTGATCCCGGCAGCGGGCAGCTTGGCCTCGATTCGCTCCTCAGTCTCCTCCGGGGATGCCGCCCGGTGAGTGTCCTCCTTGTATCTCTTTATGCAGGGCCCTAGCTTCATCGCCAGATCCTTGGGGAGCTATGGAATATAAACCCTGTTCAATAGCTCTTTTCAGGGGCTCGGTGGGGCCTCGGGCGGAAGGAACGGTAGGCGGTCTCTCATTCTATAAGCCAGGGCCTGGCAGGTGGCAACTAGCCGCCCGTCCTCTCCCGTCACTCTGATCTCACAGGAGGAGATCTTCCTGGATCGATTCGTCTCTTTCCCTTCTGCCCGCAAAGTCTCCCCGGGACGAGCAGGGGATAGGTAGTTGACACTTACCCCCAGTGCCACCGCCACTGTGCCATGGGAGTTGACGGTCAGCTCAAAGGCGGCATCCATGAGTGAATAGATTGCCGCCCCATGGGTCGTCCCGAAGAGGTTGTTCATCATCTCGTTCGTCTTCATCTTCAAGATAGCGTGCCCCGCCTCCAGTTCCTCGATCTCTATCCCGAACATCCTGGCATAAGGCTCCTGGGCAAACTTCTCTTTTAGAGACTTTATACATTGGTCCATGGAAATCTCTCCTCTCCAGGGACCATTTCTCGAAACGGTTATATCTGCTCCGCCAGGATCTAGAGATAATGCCCTCTTCTCAAGGCCCAAGGCCGGAACCGGTCTCCATAGAGATCAGTGGATCTTCGGTATCCATCCTGCTCACTCAGGGCTCCATCAACATCTGGTTCGGCAAAAAATTCGATAAGTTGCTTCTATCCAGGATTCTGCTAATGATCTCCAAGGTCGACTCGACCACAGAGCATGAGAAGGAGGTCTTGTGCCGCTTTGAGGAGATCAGCGAGTTTGAGAGCAATGGCTATATTCTGACCTCATATGCCCGCAAAAAGGACAAATATAGGGCGATATTCGTGGTCCCATTCTCCAATAAGAGGGCGCTGGAAAGGTTTATGGAGTCCGTATCCACGGAGACCGAGAAAGAGGATGTGAAGATCACCCTTTACTGGAGAGGGGGGAGGGTCAGGATGAACATCATGAAAGAGGAGCTGAGCACGCTCGGCTGCTTTAGCATTCTCAATGTGATCTATAGGGATGATCAGACCGGAGAGCAAAACAGGAGGGAGAAGCCATGAGGTTTGCATGTTGCACAGAGGAGATTGAGATATCTGGAATAAGGAAATGCTTCGAGTCGGCTATGCCCGGTTCAGTCAACCTGGGACTGGGCCAGCCGGATTTCGACACCCCAGCTCATATAAAGAGGGCTGCGATCAGGGCCATAGAAATCGGGCAGTGCGGCTACACCCCCAACTGCGGTGTGCCGGCGCTCAGAGAGGCACTGGCGGAGAAGTTGGTGAGAGAAAACCAGATCGACTGCACCGCCGATGATATAATGGTCACCAGCGGTGCCAGCGAGGCCCTATTCCTGGCAATCGCCGCCCTGGTAGACCGGGGAGATGAGGTGCTGGTGGGAGATCCAAGCTTCCTCTCCTATGCCGAGCTGACTCGGCTGGTGGGGGCAAGGCCCGTCTCCGTCCCCTTAGACGAAAACCTCCGCATAACCCCGGAGGCAATAGAGGAGCGGATAACCAAAAAGACCCGGATGATAATCATCAACTCCCCTTCCAACCCCACCGGATCGGTCCAGACCGAGGAGCAGATGAGGGCCATCGCCGAAATAGCCGATGACGAGGATATCGCCCTCCTCTCAGATGAGGTCTATGAGCATTTCATCTACCGGGGAGAGCATGTCAGCCCGGCTAGGTTTTCAGATAATGTGATCACAGTCAATGCCGTCTCCAAGACCTATGCCATGACCGGCTGGCGGCTGGGGTATCTCGCCGCCCGGAACGAGGCTATAGAGCAGCATCTCAAGATTCATCAGTATGTCCAGGCCTGCGCCAGTTCCATCTCCCAGGCCGCAGCCCTGGAGGCGGTCTGTGGCCCTCAGGATTGCGTTCGTCAGATGAGGGATGAGTTTATGAGCCGCAGAGATCTCCTGGTGGCTGGCTTCCGGGATATGGGAGTAGAGCTGGCCGAGCCTGATGGCGCTTTCTATCTCTTCCCCCATGTGGGAGACGGCGACCTGGTGGCCGGCAAGCTGGCAAGAGCAGGAGTCATCACCGTTCCAGGATCTGCTTTTGGCCAAAAGGGACGGGAGCACATCCGGATCTCCTATGCCGCCAGCCGGGCTGATCTGGAAGAAGCGCTGCGGCGGATGAAAGATATCCTTTAAATAGGTGAGTCGCATTCGCCCTCAGGAGTGATGAAATGAAGGAGCAGGTTGAGGTCAGAGAGCTGAAAGAAGGAAGGTATGTAATAATCGACGAAGAGCCCTGCATAATCAAGAGCATATCCCATTCCAAGCCCGGCAAACACGGTTCTGCCAAGGCGAGGGTGGACGCTATTGGCATCTTCGACAATCAGAAGAAGTCCATCGTCCAGCCGGTCACCACAAAGATCTATGTGCCAACTGTCGAGCGCAAGACCGGCCAGGTTCTGTCCATCGGCGACACATCGGTGCAGCTGATGGACCTGGGCAGCTATGCTACCATCGATGTTCCCCTAACCGAGGACCAGAAGTCCAAGATCGAGGAAGGTAAAGAGGTAGCCTATCTAGCGGTGATGGGCAGAATGAAGCTGGACATCCGCTAGGGATAAAGCGATCGGCTTTCTGTTCCTAAGGCGGGCTTGTTCATCTTTCCTGCCCAGTCTTCGATTCCAACTTTTTTCAATTGAATAGCTGGATCTGAGCAGGATCGAAGGCCGCGGGGCCCGCTTATCGTTGGATTCATTTTTGGGGCTTTGAGGTCTCAGGTTGTCATCCTATTCCGCCTTTAAGGGCACGGGCTTCGATCAGCTGGATCCCTTCGATTCCAGGGACAGCAATCTATGGCGAAAGGCGGAGTACCTGGGGCGATACCTCTTTGCCGCCGATTTTCTGCGCAGCCGGGGCATAAGGCTTGCCGCTGATGTATCCTGCGGCCTGGGATATGGATCAATGGAGCTGGCCACAGTCTCTGAGAAGGTAGTGGGCATAGACGGCAGCCCGGAGATGGTCGAGCGGGCAATGAAAAGATGCCAACAGCCTGGCGTTCGCTTTATCTGCCTGGACCTGGAGAAGGATGATCTCTGCAGGCATATCCCTGAAGGCTCCTGCGGGGCGGCGGTCAGCTTCGAGACCCTGGAGCATCTGAACGATCCGGGAGGAGCGGTGGATCAGTTCTCCAGGATCCTCATGCC
>DAIO01000186.1:0-14575 GCA_002498745.1 Methanosaeta sp. UBA533
CTGCGGTGCAGAGGGCAGCGAAGAGATGGCCCGCGGCTATCTATTGGATGACATCAAGGTGCATTACTGTCCCTCCCGCTTCAAGGATGCTGTGCAGCTGAGAGAGAGGCTGCGACGCCGGGCGGAGAGGACATCCCGGCCGCTGGACTACATCACAGAAGAGGGAACCATAATCCATGGCATAATCGAGGGCAAAAAGGATGATCTCAAGTCAGCGCTGGGGATCATCGATGGGCTGGAGGTGCCTGCTGAAATGTACTCCTGCCTGGAAGGAAGGATCGAGATTGCCGCCTGGATTCTGGAGGAGATCTGCCCGGATCTCGAGGGCTGCAAATGCGATCTTTGTATAATTGAGAGGTATCCTCTGCAGGATGGACCGGTCGTGGAGAGAATACCTTTATAATCCTTAAATCCATTCTTTCGAGGCGGTGATTTTGCCGGATGGAGAGCGCGGAAGAACGAATCCAGGAGAGACTGAGGAATTATCTTAAGCGGGATGGCGTGGGAATCCGGAAGGCGGTCTTGAAGCTTTTCCTGAGCGATGGTGCCTATACCACGGAGGACGTCTTCACCTATCTCGCGAAGGAGGGCTTTGACGTCAGCTACCGAGGGGTTTCGGCGATGGTCGGGCTCATGAACACTCGCCTGGGCATTTTGAGCATTGATGTCTCTGGGGATCACAACGTTTACTCCCTAAAGGGGGACCACAAAGGAGTGGTGAGGTCTGTTTTGGAGAATTATTGATTTAATATCCCCGAATCCGGATGCGCGCTCGGCAATTCCGACATGTCAATGGCAAAATATTTGTGTTTGCATATGAATGACTCTAGTACTATAATGGCGGCAAGATGCTGATGCTAGAACGTCTCTTCCGCTTCTCAGCTCCATATGCCACCGCTAGGCAGGGGCTCAGTTGGGCGGCTCGCCTCTTTTCATTCTCTTCAGATATTTATTAAGTGCGACGTCTGCGATCAAGTTCACTCCGGTCAAGGCAGCATGAACCAGCGGCCCTGCGGTCATCCTTTCCTTATATAGGCTATGCAGTCTCTTCAAATGTTTGAGGTTGTACTCCAGACACAGACCCACCAGATGCCAGTGCTCGGGCAGGGCATCGGCCTTTGAAAAACCTCTGGTGCCGCCCAGTTTCGTCTCGGCGATGGTGGTGAAAAAGAGGGGGAGCATAAGGCCGGTGTAATCTTTCAGAGACTCCACCAGCTCAGTGGTCCGGATGACATCATCTGCCGTCTCTCCAGGCAGGCCCAAAACCAGGCTGGCCACGGGAAGCCAGGATTCCTCGTCGAAGAGGCGGTAGCAGTCCTCTACGATCTGGGGCCAGTTCTCCGTCTCTCCAGGAAGCGCCTTTTGGGGCATATGCATCTTCAGGATGCGGCAGCTCCCCGTCTCTATCCCTATCCAGGCAGACATGTGGTTCTGATTCGAGCCTATGCCCACGATCTTGGAGATCTCTCTTAATAGATCCTGGTTGGAGTGGACCGAGGCCAGGCTGAGATGGGAGAAGTCCATCGTCTTCGGCCCCAGCTTTTTAACCTCTGCCACGAGCTCAGTCATCTTCTTTTCATTCGGCCTTGTGCCTTTGGAGCCATAGGAGAAGACGTCCTCGCTGTGGAGAATGATATCCTCTTGGCCGCAGTCCAAGTTCACCCGCACGTCTTTAAGAATATTTTCAATAGGCCTGTGGCGCACAGAGCGCATGGTGGGCGAGCAGAAAGCGCATCCTCTCCAGCAGCCCCTGCCGATCTCCACAATCCCGCCAATGGTCGCTCCTCTGTTTACCGGTATATTTTCTCCAGGCACCGCCGATCCCCGCAACACCTCCGGAACGCTCTCTCCTCTTATGATCTGCCGGCAGATCTCGGGAAAATCGCTCTCGCCCTCTCCCAGGTAGACGTGGTCGACATCCACCTTCTCCCCCATGACCTCCCAGGCGCCGTTTCCACCCAGGACCACTCGTGGCCGGTGCTCTTTTATCAAGGGGTGGCTCAAAAGCTCGATAAAACGGGAGCGGTTGAAGGGCGGGCCGCGGCGGATGATATCCTCAATCTCTCTGAAGGCGATCTTTCCCATGGGGTCATCATGGGTTATCCCCACGATCCTGGTCTCCGGTCCGATGGCCCGGTCCAGGTGAAGGGGATGGGCCACCATCACCTCATCCCGGGAGAATCCGGACTCCAGGAGTGCCGCTTCCACCTTTCTCATGCCGCAGGGGGCAGTTGCCGCCGATCCGTCCTCCAGCGCCGGCACTGGCGGGCAGAAGAAGTTCTGGAAGATCCAATCGGGCAGGGTTGCCCTGGGCATGATGGCAGCAAAGCCGAGCATCACCCCTCCATGATAGCTGCTCATCATGGTGGTATCGCTGGTGAGAACGATTCTCTTCCCTGGAAATTGCGCCATCTATCGACCTCTGATTCTCTTTTGGCAGATAACGTTATTGGCAGTGCTAGCCCAATAAGTTTTTATCGGATCGCCAACCCTTAGCCGATGTGCAAGAGAAGTCGTTATCGGAGATAAACGAACGCATTCGCAACGGCTCTGCCCGCGTCGTCACGGCAGAGGAGATGCCAGATATCGTGGATGAGCTGGGCACGGCGGGAGCGGTGCGTGAGGTGGATGTAGTCACCACTGGTACCTTTGGCGCCATGTGCTCTTCTGGGGTTTTCCTCAATTTGGGCCATAGCGATCCTCCCATAAAGATCGCCCGCGCCTATCTGAACAGGGTGGAGGCCTATGGGGGCATCGCCGCCGTCGACCTCTTCTTAGGAGCGACTCAGCCCTCTGAGGACCGGGGGATCGAGTATGGCGGGGCGCATGTTATGGAGGACCTGGTAATTGGAAAGCAGATTGAGGTCGAGGCTCATGGATCACCCTCGGACTGCTACCCTCAGATGGATCTGGAGACCAGCCTCAGGCTGGAGGACTTCAACCAGGCCACCATGGTCAATCCCCGCAATGCCTATCAGCGTTACAATGCCGCTACCAACTCCTCCGACCGGACGATGCACACCTACATGGGCACCCTCCTTCCTGGTCTTGGCAATGTCCATTACAGCGGTGCAGGGGTGCTCTCTCCCCTCTCCAACGATCCGGGCTTCGAGTACATCGGGGTAGGTACGCGCATCTTCCTGGCGGGAGCTCAGGGCTATGTCATAGGCTCGGGAACCCAGCATAATCCTGAGAATGGCTTCTCCACTCTGATGGTCACCGGCGACCTGAAGAGGATGAACAACAGCTTCCTGCGGGCAGCCACATTTCATCGATATGGGCCCAGCCTTTACCTGGGGATTGGAATCCCCATACCGATGTTAAATGAGCGGCTAGCCAAGAGCACTGCGGTGCGGGACAGCGATATCACCGTCCCGGTGCAGGACTATGGCATCCAGCGCAGGGATAAGCCCTCTGTGAGGATGGTCAGCTATGAGGAGCTGAAGTCGGGCTTGATCGACCTGGGCGGCAAGGAGGTTTCCTGCTCTCCTCTATCCAGCTTCCAGATGGCAAGAGAGGTTGCTCGGACCCTAAAGGAGCAGGTTGAGCGGGGCGAGTTCCTGCTCAGCCAGGCAGCAGAACCCCTATTACGGGTGGGAAGCTGCAGGCCAATGAAGCAGACCAAGGAGTCGCCAAATGTGGGAGATGTCATGAGCAAGGATGTGGTGACCGTCTTTGAGGATATCCCGGTGGAGAAGGCGGCAAAGCTGATCGTCAGCGGCAGCTTTGACCACCTGCCGGTGGTCTCCCGGGATGGAAGGCTGATCGGCATCATAACTGCCTGGGATATATCCAAAGCGGTGGCCAGCGGAAAGCCTTCTCGCGTAGCGGAGATCATGACCCGTCGGGTCCATTCGGTGCGGCTGGATGAGCCCATTGAGCTCGCTGCTCGCACCCTGGATACTCATAGCATCTCTGCCCTGCCGGTGGTGGACAGAGAGCATAAGGTGATAGGAATGATCACCAGCAATCATCTCTCTCGCCTATTGGCACGGAGGCGATAGCCTTGAAGCTGATGCTTCATGTGGCTCCGGGCATTGTCCGCCATCCCCTCATCGCCTCAGTGATTCTGGAGACTGAGGCTCTGGTTAATATCGAGAGGGCGAGCATCAATGCGGTGAGCGGCGAGATAGTCCTGGAGGTCCCACCTGAGAAGTGCCAGGAGGTAATGGAAGCCTTCAAGAGGCGGGGAGTGAGGGTCGTGCCCCTGGAGATCCCGGTGATCAGGGATGAGTCCGAATGCGTCAACTGCGGGGCATGCGTATCCATATGCCCCACCGGGACGTTTCGCTTTGAGGACTGGAGGGTGGTCGCTGATTCGGGAAAGTGCATTCAATGTGGGGCCTGCGTCGTTGGCTGCCCGCAGAGGGCCTTAAAGCTGGTCTTGAAGTAGCTCCCCCAACGGGAGCTGAGCTTTTTGTCTTTTGTTTTATATGTTAATTCCAATATTAATATTAAGGTGCACACATTTTATGATTAACATTATGAAGAAATAGAAGAATTTATATGGTCGGACAGTATACAGTGGTGTGGTATGTCGGCCGAAGAATTCTAAAACGATTGTGGGGATGACATAATATGTTATTTGATGTATTCAGACATGCGGCAGTCCTCAAATCGAATGAATATCCTTCAATTTCCCATCCTATCTTGGGGGGTGAATATGGACTCGAGCTCTGAGAGCGTCGTCTCCTCCCTCGGCTCATTTGCCGAGATGCTCTCCGATCCCGAGGGCTACGATCCCGAGAGGCTGAAGAGCCTATCCGTTGGCGTTCCATCTTTATTATCCTCTTTCATTGAGGCCATGCTCTCCTCCGATGAGGACGTTATGAAAAGGCGCCTCACCGACCTGGAGGATTATGCCTCTGTGGTCAACAACGTTCAGGCATGGTTCAATCTGGGAAGGCTTGCTCACCATCTCTTCTTTCATCAGGCGGCAATTGAATACTACAGCAATGCTTCAGATCTGGCCCAGATTCTCTCTGATGATGATTCATTGGCCAGTATCCTCCTATCCTTGGGAGCCCTCTACGGTGAGGAGGAAGACTGGGCCCGGGCCTGCCAGTGTTATGAGAAGGCTTTGATTGCTATCGATATGGTTAAAAGGCCACGCCTTTTGCCTCAGGTCCTGGAGAGACTGGGCCGCGCCCGCCGCCAGCAGGGTGAGTACCATCAGGCCCAGATATGCTATTCCCGCATCCTGGAGGTGCTCGACCCAAGTGACAAAAAAGGGCGGATGGAGGCTACAAGCAACCTGGCAGAGCTCTGCCAGATTCAAGGCGATATGGAAAAGGCTGAGAAGCTGTATCAGACCATTCTGAAGGAGAGGGAGCTGTCGGATGATCCAGTGGGGGCAGCCCGTGCTCTTGCCTCCCTCGCTAGCATCTACTCTCAGACTGGGAACGGCAAGAGGGCCCAGATCAGCCTGCAATCAGCCAGCCATCTGCTGGCCGATCTGAAAGATCAATCCGGAGCGGCAGAGATGCAATGCCGTCTTGCTGATATCTATTTTCATGAGGGAAGGCTAAAGGAGGCTCTGGAGCTCTATGGCCGGAGCCTGGCGGCATTGCAGAAGGGCCATCCCTCTCTCGCCTCTAAGGCCCTCTGCCGTATGGGTCAATGCTTCCTGGAGGACGGGAGTTGGACCCAGGCAGAAGACCACCTTCAAAGGGCAATAGCGATCATGAAAGAGCATAAAGATTCCTCCTCCCTTGCCCGGGCCCTGGTTATTCTGGCAGGTGTTCACCATAAGCAGGGGCAGCTGGAAATGGCCCTGCAATGCTCCCGGGAGAGCCTGAAGATCAGGGAGAGATCCAAAGATCAGAGCGGATCTGCAGAGGCTCTGAACTGCATTGCCAGGATCTGCTGTGACTGCTCTGATTGGCCGGAGGCGATCGAGTGCTACCAGAGGGCGGCGGATCTCTTCATGGAAATCGGTGAGGTGACAGCAGCGTCTGAGGCCCTATCCAATCTGGGCGGCGTATATCATCTGAAAGGAGATCTGGATGTTGCCCTGCAGATTTATTCTCATGCCTATGATTCATTCTGCCAGCAGGGAGACAGACAGGGTGCATCGATGGTCCAGTCTAACATCGGCCTTGTCTATCAGAGCAGGGGCGATCTTCACCTTGCTGGAGAGTTCTTGGAAAAGAGCATTGCCACAAAGGAGGATCTGGGGGATCAAATTGGCGCTGCCGGCAACAGGCTGAGCCTGGGGCTGATCTATCAGCTCGGAGGGGAGTGGGATCAGGCTCAGTCCTGTTTTGAATGGGCGGCCAGGGCATTTGAGGATAATGGGGACCTGCGGGGTCTGGCTGCAGCTGAGAACAACCTGGGAAACCTCTACTCCGATCGAGGGGATCCCATGCATGCCATCTTATGCTACCGGCAGGGCCTGGAGGCAAGGCATGCCCTGAATGATAGGCACGGCATGGCAGTTACCCTGGGAAATCTGGCAGGCGTCTATCTCCAGTCAGGGGAGGAGGAGCGAGCAGAGGAACTGTACCAGCAGAGCATAGATGGCTTCAGGGAGCTGGGTGACGCTCGAGGGGAGGCTAGATCGCTCTATGGCCTGGCAAGGAGCATGGCTCAAAGAGGCGATCTGGAGGGAGCACTGGAGTGCTACCGAAAATGTCTCGATCTGCAGATTGAGAGAGGGGCCTCCAGGTCGATGATCGAGGTGCTCGAATCCATGGTGGGTCTGCTCCTGAGAAAAGGGGGATGGCAGGAGGCCCAGTCCAGGTATGATCAGGTTCTGGAGGCTCTCCGCTCCAGGGATGACCCTTCGGCAGTGGCGGCGGTTCTGTGTGCTCTGGGAAATCTCCATGCTGATCTCGGCCAGTGGGACGAGGCCCTGGATGACTACAATGAGAGCCTGGCGATTATGGAGGGGCTGGGGGACGAGTACTCCGTTTCGGTAGCCAGGAACAACCTGGGCAATATGTGCTACCGGCAGGGTGACTGGGCCGCTGCCTTAGAGAACTATCGCTTGAGCCTGGATGGCTTCGGGAAGGCAGGGGATATGGAGAGCGAGGCCTCTGTTCTGAGCAATGTTGCAGGCCTCTGCTATAAGAGAGGTCAGTGGGCGGATGCTCTGGATAGCTATAGCAAGAGCCTGAGCCTCTTTGAAAAGCTGGAGGACTCAGCCGGCATTGCCCAGGTGCTGGGAAACATGGGAAACCTCTACCACCGCCAAGGAGAGCGCGATCTAGCAGCAGAGCACTTTCAGAGGTCTCTGGAGATATACCGGCGCCTCAAGGATCAAGCGGGCGCGGCGGAGATGCAGGCGAGCATCGATATGATCCGGGCAGGACGGGGCGAGATTTCCCCTGATATCGAGGAGTACAAGAGACAGCTGGAGGAGCTGGAGAAGACAGGCGACCTCTCCGGTCAGGGTGAGGTCCTTTCAGCCCTCGCCGGCAGCTACACAGATAGCGGCCAGTGGGCAGAAGCCATTGCCTGCTATAAGAGGAGCGTGGAGAGATTTGACCGAACTGGAGAGGTCTACAACCGCGGCCAGGTTCTCTTCAATATGGCCCTGGTCTACAAGGATATGGGAGACCTCAACCGGGCCAGAACGCTATTTGATGTGGCTTTAAACATCTTCCAGGATCTAGATGCCCTGCCCTGTGTAGCTTCAGCCAAATTGAACCTGGGAATCATCTCCGGCCAGATGGGCAGATCGGATGAAGCAATTGAGCTTTTCTCCCAGTCAATAGGCATTCTGGAGGGCCTGGGGGCATTGCCCGATCTATGTGAGGGCTACATCGCCGCCGCTCTGTTCAATATTCAAGAGGGGCATTCGATGCAGTCCCGCTTCTATCTCTCTCAGGCAGAGACTCAGGTCTCTCGCACTGACTATCCGCCTTTGAAAATCCAGCTTTATAGAGCTCAGGGAGAGCGCTTTCAGAAGGATATGCTCTATCTTGAGGCTAAGAGCTGCTTTGAGAAGGCCCTGGCTCTATCCCGGAAGCTTTCTCTCTCCTATGAGGAGGCAAAAGCCATCTCATCTCTTGGTCGGCTAGCCCTGGCCAGCGGGGATTATGAGGATGCTCTGAGAAGGATGAAGCAGGCTCTTGTGATCTTTGGCCGGCTGGGTGCATCGCTGGATCTCATAGAGGTCTACCGCGATATGACCCTCCTCTTCCTGGCCCAGAATGATTATCAGCGAGCAGAAGAGATGGCCATGTTGAGACAGCGCCAGGCCAGGATTCTGGGACATGCTGATCTCAGTCTCCTGGCTACCGTTGATCTGGCGGAGTGCGAAGCCCGCACCGGCAAGAAGGAGGAGGCACGGGCGGACTATGCCGGTGCATTGCGGCTGGCCGGGAAGGAGGGGGATCGGATTCCTTCATCCACCATCCGCCAGATCTCAGAAAAGGCGATAGAGTTCCTGGAGGCTGAAGCGTCTCAGCCGGAGGACGGCCGTCAGGCCAGCCTCCTGCGAGAGAGGCTTGGCGAAGAGGATTATGAGAAGCTTCTGGAGGAGCTTCCCCATAAGCTGGAATGCAGGAGAATGGGCTAGAGGCCCGAATCCATCATGGAGGGGAGAAGGCTGAGCTGGAGGTCGACCTTGGCCAGATCCTGTCTTATAAGGGGATCCTTTAAGAGGAGATCCAGCTCAGTCAGCCTGCCGATCACGTCGCCCAGCCGGGCTCCCTTATGCTCGCTCATATTGCGTATCGGTGCATAATATATCTGTCCGCCATTGCTGTCTGCCTCTACTCCGAAGAAGTCCTTGCCATAGAATCCCTTGAACCTTTCGATTATGGGCTTGTAGACGTTCTTTATCGCCGGTACGTAGAACTCCTCCAGCATCACCTGAACCATTCTGTTCTTTGTGTCGGCCACCCTAAAGCGTATGTATCCCTGGCCGTGAATATAATTTCCGTAATTAATTGAATACTTTATGCGAGAGGTGAAGTCGCTCTTCAGGCTCAGGATGAACTCACAGGTATCTTCGGTCTGAGAGGGATCGAGGTTTAAGAAATACCTGATGAAGAGCATAAAATTATTATTAAATATGATTAGAATGTGATTTTCATCATCCTTCGAGCTGTTGACCAGTATCTCTGCGACATCCCAGCCGAAGAGCTTTTTGGCCTCTTCTTTGCCAAAATCATGAAAGGCAAACTCTTGAACTTTCTGCAGGAGATCTTGCATGGTTTCCATTCTCATTTACTCCATCCTCGAATTGGATAAACATTATGGTTATAGGAGCAGGTAGATGAACGCCGCTGCCAGTGTGAGGGCGATGGCCGACTGGATGAGGCCCGTAGCCCGGAATATATCCCTTGTCTCTGGATCTGGATTCTCTCCCAGCAGGATATACTGGCCAGGCTTCTCCAGCCGGATTTTCAGGCTGCCGGCAGCTGCGGCCATGGGCCAGCCGGAGTTGGGGCTGGGGGTGGCGCTGTGATATTTTTTGGCTGCTCTAATCGCCGAGCGGGCGCCTCTCGGTCGGGCCAGGGCGATCGGGATGATGCTCAATCGAGCGGGAATCCAGTTCGCCAGGTCGTCCAGCCTCGCTCCTGCATATCCAAGCTCCTTCAATCCAGGCTTCTTGTAGCCGATCATCGAGTCCATGGTGCTGATGGCCTTGAAGGCAATGGCCGCCTCCAGGCCCAGGCCCAGAGGAGTGAAGAGAATAAAGTAGAATATGGGGGACAGAATGGAGTCCACGTAGTTCTCAGATAGCGACTCTATCACCGCGGAGCTGGCCTGGGCCGGGCGGAGGGAGGATGTATCCCTTCCCACCAGGGCGGGCAGCATCTGTTTTGCCACTTCTATATCCTGCTCTATCATCCGGCCGATATTGCTGGAGGTCTCCAATAGGCATCTGATGGCAAATGTGGACTTAAAGAGATACGCCCCCACCAAGAGGGGCAGCACGGGCAGAACCCCTGCCGCCCTGACCAGCAGATGAGCCGCCAGAACGGAGACTGCAATCACGGTTATGGCCAGCAGCATGCCCTGCACCTTAGTGGGCCCGGCCCGAGCCCGCAGGAAGGAGATCAGTCTGCCGATCCAGACCACGGGGTGAATGCGAACCGGAGGCTCGCCGATCAGTATATCAAAGGCTACTGCTAAAAGAAATACCGCCAATGCCTCTTCGATGGCCAGGGTCATAGCCGCTCATCGAGGCTCTTCCAGACCTGGGATATGGGCTGGCCTTGCATGAGCCCATCCAGCACCATTTCCGCCACCTCTTTTTGGTGAACGATCTGGCAATTCTCACAGCACCAGGAGCCATCTCGCTCAATGCCTCCTGTTCTCACATCCTGGCAGGGGTAAAATGGGCAGAAGCATAATGAGCAGTCCTGCTCCGGAAAGTGACAGGGAAACCTCTCGCAGCTCAGTCTTTGCATCTGGTTGCCCTCTCCAGGACATCGATGAGCCGCTCGTTCTCCTCGTGGCCTCTCACTGCCACCCGGATGTAGCTCTTCTCCAGGCCAAAGGACTGGCAGTCTCGCACCAGAACTCCACGGGCCATGGTGCGCTCTGCCAGGGCATCCGAGCCAAGGCCCGCCGATTCGATATTCACCAGGATGAAGTTGACCTGACTTGGCAGCGGATCCAGGCCCAGATCCTTTAGGGAGGGGATCAGATAATTCAGCTCCTCCGCTATCATCTCTCTAGACCTAGTCAGGTGATCCTCACATCCCAGGAGATATTCTGCTGCAGCGGCGGCAATGGAGCCGATGGACCAGGGGATCTTTGCCCGGTTCATGATTCCAGCTAAAAGGGGATTGGTCACGCCAAAGCCCAATCTCATCCCCGGCACTCCAAAGGACTTGGTCAGGGATCTCATCACAAAGAGATACTCCCTGCTGGGGGCAAGCTGAGCTACGCTCTCCTCCGGGCGGCTGAGCTCTATGAAGGCCTCATCCACCAGCAAGAAAACCTCCGCTTCTTCGCATCTGTCCGCCAGATCGTGAACCTGATTTTGGGAGAGCAGCCGTCCGGTGGGATTATTGGGATTGCAGAGGAAGAGGGCTTTGGCCCGGTGTAGGTCGGAGTCGCGAAGGTGGGGGGTGCCGTCTTCATCGATCCTCAGCCTTTCGGTCCTGCCTCCGGCGAGCTGCGATTGATTCTCATACTCTCCAAAGGTGGGGATGGGAATCATGGCCAGGTCCCCCTCTTCCAGCACCGCCTCCGCGAAGAGCCTGATCAGCTCAGATGATCCATTGCCTGGAACGATGCATTCCGGTTCGACCTGGACGAAGCTGGCTGCTGCGCGACAGAATCCCTGGTATCTGCTGTCAGGATAGTGGCCGATCTGTTTGAGCTCCCGAACCACCAGCTCCTCCAGGGGAGGTGATCCCAGGGGATTGATATTGGCGGAGAAATCCAGCGGCTCAAATCCCAGTTTCAGCCTCGCTTCCTGCACCTTGCCCCCATGCTTGCAATTGGCAGCATTGGCAAAGCTCTTCCGCAATCGATTTTTCATAGTTCGTTGTGGCCTTCAATGTATTGGCATTTCAAGCTTGTGGGCAGAGGACACAGCATTAACAATAGTGATCTTATTGAGTCGCTGTTAACTGATAATTCATTTATAAAATTAATACTATGATGTTTAATCAAAATTAATAAAATTCTATATTAACTGGTATCCGAAAGTGTTTTATCTACTCTATGCGAACTCAAGCGGCGTATATCAAAGGAAGAGGAGGCTAAGATTCCGATGGCAACGAGAGAGGGCAGCTTTTCGGTTGAGGACATGAAGAACGTCCAGATCAACATAGGAGCTGTCGTAAAAGAAGAGGATGAATGGGACCAGGAGATGGGCCCCTTCCCCAAGCCAGGTGTGGCAACGCTTCGTGACTGGGACTTCAAGATTTGCAACCGGTACAAGGTCATGTATTCACCGGCAGATGATACATGCACTCTCTGTACCTATGGACCCTGCGATCTGACCGGCGACAAGAAGGGCGCCTGCGGCATTAACATGGCCGCCGCCTGCGGCAAGATCGTTCTGGTTGCGGTTTTAATGGGAACCTGCGCTCATACCGCTCACGGCAGGCACCTGTACCACTGGTGTTTGGATAAGTTCGGAGATATGCCGTTCGATATGGGCAGCGAGATCCTGGTGGATGCGCCCCTCACCCGCACTATTCTGGGAATCAAGCCCAAGTCACTGAAGGACTTCGGCGAGGCCCTGGAGTATTGCGAAGAGGAGATCGTACAGCTTCTGGCTGCTTGCCACTCTGGTCAGGAAGGATTCTATGGAGATTTCGAGTCCAAGGCATTGCACAGCGGCATGATAGATTCCCTGGGCAAGGAGATCTGCGATATGCTGCAGGTTGTTGCCTATGACATGCCCCGCGGCGCAGCCGATGCACCCCTGGTGGAGATCGGCATGGGCACCCTGGACCAGAATAAGGCTGTTCTCATCGCTTACGGCCATAACCTGGCAGCAGGCGCCGAGGCCATGATCTACACCGAGAACAATAATCTCTGGGACAAGGTCGACATCGGCGGCGTATGCTGTACCGCCATTGATCTCACCAGGATCACTGAGACCGGCAGAGACTCCAGGATACCCGCCAACATTGGCCCCAAGGCCAAGGTAGCCGGAGCCATGGGCTGGTGGAGAAAGATGGTCCGCGCTGGAATCATGGATACAGTGATGGTGGACGAGCAATGCGTCTATTGCGATGTTCTCGAGGACTGCCAGCAGAGGCACATCCCGGTCATCGCCAGCAATGATAAGATCATGCTCGGCCTGCCCGACAGGACCAATGACTCAGCCGATGCTATTGTGGAGGATCTGGTCAGCTTCAAGATGCCGGGCGTCGCCATTCTCGATCCAGTCAAGGCCGGAGAGGTGGCCATCAGGACCGCGGTCGCCGTCAAGCCCAATCGCGCTCAGTACAAGGAAGAGATCATCTTCAATGAGCCGCAGTTTAAGGAGATGCTGGAGAAATGTACCCAGTGCAATCAGTGTGCTTTCGTCTGTCCGCCTCACATCAGGATTAGCGAGTTGATCAGCGAGGCACTGAAGGGCAATCTGGAGCCATTCTCTTCCACCTATGAGATATGCGTGGGCTGCCAGAGATGCGAGCAGACCTGCCCCCAGGAGATTCCCGTCCTTAAGCTATATGAGTACGCCAACCGCGAGTATATAAAGAATCAGAAGTTCACCATGAGAGCGGGCAGGGGACCTGTGCTTGATACCGAGATCAGAAAAGTTGGTGCACCCCTGGTGCTTGGCCAGATCCCGGGAATTATAGCGCTGGTAGGATGCTCGAATTACCCCAACGGCACCAAGGAGTGCTACGACATCGCCAAGGAGTTCGTGGACAGAGGCTACATCGTCGTTGCCACGGGCTGCATGGCCATGGACATGTCCCTGTACAGGGACGAAGATGGCAAGACCATCTGGGAGCAGTATGAGGGTGGTTTTGATGGCAGGAACATCTGTAACATAGGCTCATGTGTGTCCAATGCCCACATCCATGGGGCAGCAATCAAGGTGGCAACCATCTTCGCTCACAGAAACGAGCGTGGCAACTACGATGATATCGCAGACTACATCCTGTCCAAGGTTGGCGCATGCGGCGTGGCCTGGGGAGCATACTCCCAGAAGGCAGCATCCATTGCCACTGGCTTCAACAGGCTAGGCATTCCCGCTGTGGTCCAGCCAAGCTCAGTCATCTACCGCAGGACATTCATGGGCAGAACCGACAAGCCCGAGGATTGGATGGTCATAGATGCCAGGACCGGCAATATGCAGCAGATCGAGCCTGCACCAGAGGCATTGCTCTATATCGCTGAGACCAAGGAGGAGGCCATGCTGGAGATGGCAAAGCTCTGCTTCCGCCCATCTGATAACACCCAGGGCAGAGGAATCAAGCTGACGCACTACTGCGATATATCCATGAAGTACTTCGGCAAGCTGCCCGATGACTGGCATCTCTTCGTCCGCGATGTCAAGGATCTGCCTCTGAACTACCAGACGCAGATGATGAAGGAGCTGGAGGAGAAGCACGGCTGGAAGATCGACTGGAAGGCGAAGAAGTTCATCTCCGGACCGCTCAGGCCTGCAGACGTCAGCTTCGATCCCACGAACATCCCGCGCAAGATAAGGGCCAAGAAGTGAGGACGAGGAGGAGATAGAAATGGCAGCAGAAATTAAGAAGGGCATTGATACCACCAAGAATCCCATTCCCTTTGAGATGGCTCAGATCCCTGGGCCAGAGATGGCGAAGACCTATATGCCGAAGGTAATCGGCGCAATCATCAGAAAGGCGAAGAGGCCTCTGCTCGTGGTAGGAGCAGAGCTCTTCGACGATCCGGTGATTTTCGATAAGATGATTGAGATGGGAAAGATGGGAATTCCCATCGCCGCCACAGCGCATAGCGTCAAGGGCTTTGTTGATCGGGGCTACCTGGAGAACGTATATCAGATCGGCCTGCATCCTCTGACCAACTTTTTGAGGTTCCCCGACTGGAAGGGCCTGGATGGACAGGGACAGTACGATGTGGTCATATTCCTGGGCATCTACTACAAGTTCGCCAATGGCATGCTATCCACATTGAAGAACTTCAACCGGGACATCAAGCGCGTCTCCAT